>NZ_BAABCW010000020.1:0-78434 GCF_039539305.1 Aquimarina addita
AGAAACTGAAATGGGACTGATTGCTATGGCACACAACCTTAAAAAGGTAAGTTTAGCCTTATAAAAGCTAACTTGCTTTTATAAAATCCCATAAATCTTCGCTAAAATTTACAATCAACAATTAAAACCTAAAAGTATACAAAATAAAAAGACTGCCTAAATTGCTTTTTAGACAGCCTCTTTTAATAAATCTAATGAAAAGAATTATTTGTTTTCCGCATATTTTGTAGAAACCATATCCCAATCAATAACATTAAAAAATGCTGAAATATAATCCGGACGACGATTTTGATAGTTTAAGTAGTATGCATGTTCCCATACATCTAATCCTAAAATAGGAGTTCCTCCACAACCTACTTTTGGCATCAAAGGATTGTCCTGATTAGGAGTTCCGCAAACTTCTACTTTTCCGCCTTCATGAACACATAACCAAGCCCATCCAGAACCAAACTGAGTAGCTGCTGCTTTAGAGAAAGCATCTTTAAAAGCATCAAAAGAGCCAAAAGATGCATTTATTGCTTCTGCAAGCTCACCAGAAGGAGCTCCACCGCCATTAGGTGACATTACTTCCCAGAATAAACTGTGGTTATAAAATCCACCACCATTGTTTCTGACAGCACTATTAGACATATCTAAGTTGATAAGAATGTTTTCTATTGTCTTTCCGCTTAGATCAGTTCCTTCTATTGCTGCATTTAATTTAGAGGTGTATCCCGCATGGTGTTTATCATGGTGAATTTCCATGGTACGAGCATCTATATTAGGTTCTAAAGCATCAAAGGCGTATTTTAATTTTGGTAATTCGAATGACATATTCTACTTTTTTTAGTGATTAAAAATAACGAAATCAAAGTTATGAATTAGACTGACTAATAAAAATTAATATTTGTTATAAATTATTTAAATCCAGATTTTCATTCAGGCTTGCTTATTATTTTTGTCAAGATCATATGAATTGGTACCGTTTATCTTATAAAATTTTCAATATTAATTTATATTTAGCCTATATTAAAGGATACTAATACCTTTTAAATTTTAATCAGACTACATCTTGAACCCTCAACACGCTTTTACCATATACAATGCCGCTGCAGGAGCAGGAAAAACCTATACAGTAGTGAAGGCATATTTGATTAAACTATTAACCGGAGAATTTCAGGAAAGTTATAAGAATGTGTTGGCCATTACTTTTACCAATAAAGCTGTGGCAGAAATGAAGTCCAGAGTGTTAGAAAGTCTTGTTGGAATAAACAATGCTACACCTTCATTTAAATACCAACAATTAATCAATGATATTATATCAGAAACGGGTATTGACAAAAAATTATTAAAACAAAAGGCAGATCGAATTCTTAAAAGCATACTTCATAACTATGCAGGGTTTGATATTGTTACCATAGATACATTTACACATAGAGTCATAAGAACTTTTGCTAAGGATTTAGAAATTCCGATGAATTTTGAAATCGAAATGGATACTGATTCATTAATCGAAGAAGGGGTGGATGCATTAATAGCAAAAGTAGGATTGAATGAGGAACTTACAAAAACCCTTATTGATTTTGCGTTAAGTAAGCTAGAAGATGACAAAAGCTGGGATATCACTATTGAACTTAATAAGATTGCCAAACTTTTATTTAGTGAAAATGACAGAATATACCTGGATAAGCTGTTAGATAAATCCATTCACAATTTTACAGAATTAAAAACAGTATTGACAGCAAAGATTAAGGCGGACCAAAAAAAAATTGTTGCTATAGCTGAAGGTATTATTCAATCCATACAAGTTGCAGGGTTGGTATTTGAAGATTTTACACGTAAATCTATTCCCAGTCATTTTGTGAAACTAAAGAACCTGGAGTTTAAAGGTGTTTTTAAATCTGTATGGAGTCAAAATATAGAAACTGCAAGTTTCTACAATAAAACATTAGATGTAGTAAAGAAAGAAGCGATAGACAGCTTACGCCCATTAATTGAAAAGGCTTTTTTAGAAACAAAAGAGAGGGCGCTTCAATTAAAACTGTATGAGAATATTATCAAAAATATAATTCCACTTTCTGTATTAAATGCAATAGATAAAGAAATCCGGAATATAAAAAAAGAAAGAAATATTTTATTGATTTCTGAATTTAATAAAATTATAAGTGATGCAATAAAAGATCAGCCCGCACCTTTTATTTATGAACGTTTAGGAGAGCGGTATCGTGATTATTTTATAGATGAGTTTCAGGATACCTCAGAACTACAATGGCAGAATATGATACCACTTATTGATAATGCAATTGCTACTGAGACTTTAGCTGGTAAAAGAGGACAGTTAACTATTGTAGGTGATGCTAAACAGGCTATTTATAGATGGAGAGGAGGAAAAGCAGAACAATTTATTAATTTATCTCTGGATGAAAACCCTTTTTCAGTAAAAGAAAAACGTGTACGTAACCTACCTAGAAATTATAGAAGCTGTAAAGGAATTATTAAATTTAATAATGATCTGTTTACTTTTTTATCAAATGATTTTAGCAATGAATTATATCAGAAATTATATTTATTAGGTAATAATCAAGAATATAATGACAAAGAAGGAGGGTATGTGAATGTATCGTTTGTAGAAGCTAAGAATGTTGAAGAGGAAAATGAAGTATACCCAGACAAGGTTTATGAAACGATAATAGCGCTTACTAAAAAGGGATATGAGCTAAGTCAAATTTGTGTATTGACCAGAAGGCAAAAAGAAGGAACCGCAATTGCAGATGTTCTTGTAGAAAAGGGAATACCTATTATTTCTTCTGAAACATTGCTGTTAAAGAATGACCCCAGAGTTTGCTTTATCATCGATCTACTCACATGGTATGTAAATCCTGATGATCTTTTAGCTAAAATAGCAGTGTTACATTTTATGACAGAACGATTTTCTATCGATGAAAAACACTCTTTTTTACAAAAAATGGTCTCTATTGATAAGTCATCATTTATAACAGAGCTTACCTTGTATGGAGTTGATTTTAATTTTTATCAGTTAGATGTAAAACCGTGTTACGATGGTATAGAATATATTATAAATAGTTTTGATCTTACAGCTACAGCACCAGCATACTTACAGTTTTTTTTAGATACTGTTTTTTCCTATACCCAAAAGTTTGGAGAAGGTCTCATAGGTTTTCTAACATATTGGGAACGTAAAAAAGATACACTAAGCATAATAGCACCTGCAGGAGAAGAGGCAGTTATGATGATGACTATACATAAAGCAAAGGGGTTAGAATTCCCTTGTGTTATTTACCCATATGCTAATGTGGATATTTATAAAGAATTAGAACCTAAAACATGGCTACCAGTTGCTAAAGAAGATTTTGAAGGTTTTGAAGATGTGTTTATTAATTATAATAAAGAACTTTCAGAGTTGGGACCGGAAGCATTACGAATCGTAAATCACAGACAGTCTCAATTAGAATTAGATAATCTAAATATATTATATGTAGCGCTGACCAGAGCAGAAGAACAACTATACATTATTTCTAAAGTAGAATTAAATGCTAAAGGAGAAAGTAATTTTAATAAGTTTTCAGGAAAATTTATTAATTATCTAAAACATATAGGAATATGGAATAATGACCAGCTTAGCTATGATTTTGGGATTGCTACTAAACCAGAACAGATAAAAACAGCAGTAAAATCATCTACAGAAAGTATTGTGTTGACTAAATTTGACAATGCATTAAAAAAACACAAGGTACATATCATTACTAATGCTGGTAAGCTTTGGGATACTGCGCAAGCAACTGCAATAGAGAAAGGGAATTTAATTCATGATCTTATGGCTTCTATATATGTATATAAAGATATCGATGACGTAATAATAAGAGCTCAGGAATCTGGGATGATTACTGTATCAGAAAAAGATACATTATATAAGGAATTAAAAATGGTATTAGATCACCCTGAACTTGCTCCTTTTTTTAGTGAAGATAAAGAAGTCCTGAATGAGAGAGATATCATGGCGCAAGGCCATATGTACAGACCAGACAGGATTATTATTGATACAGAAAAAAAAGCTACAATAATAGATTACAAAACGGGAGAACATAAAACAGTATACACGAATCAATTGTTACTATATGGAGAGTTATTAGAGAATATGGGGTATCATATAGATAGAAAAATACTTGTATATTTTAATGATGAACTCACTTTAAAATACCTATAAATAACAATTATTTTTAGAATTACTGGTAGAAATTTACTGATAAAAAATATTTTTATCTTATAATTGTACTATTGTTACAGAGATCATCACTATAAATTTGTTTTTATAAGGGCTTATTATCACATTTTTGGGGTACATAATTTGCTAAATTACAGCTTTAAAAACTTCGCAAACGTCGATATACACTGACCTATTAAGAAAAATTTATTAGTTTTGTCTTTGACAGTAATATTTAACATATTACATTTGCTCTAATTAACACTTAAAAATTAAATTATTGAATATGAAACATCTTAGCAGATTTTTAGTGGCTTCGTTATTAGTACTTGGGTTTAGTACTGCGAATGCACAAGATCAAAACAACCCTTGGGCAGTATCGATTGGCGTTAATGCTGTTGACATCTATCCTACTGGAGGAGACTTAGAAAACGTACAAGGCGATATCTTCAGTGAATTTTTTAACGCTAGTGACCACTGGAATATCCTTCCATCAGTATCTAGATTATCTGTAGGTAGATATATAGGAAGTGGTTTCGTTTTTAACGTTGCAGGTTCTGTAAACAAGATAGATGTACTAGGAGAAACAGAAGAAGGAGATGCAGTAAACGCTGATGACTTATCTTACTATGCTGTAGATGGAGGAATTAACTATAGCTTCAAAGAAGCAATCGGTTCTAAATGGTTTGATCCATATTTAGGATTAGGCGGGGGTTACACTTGGGTTGATGAAATCGGTGTAGGTCATGTAAATGGTTCTTTCGGTCTTAACTTTTGGATGACTGAAAATTTAGCATTAAACTTACAGACTACTTATAAGCACGTATTAGAAGATTATGAAACTGGAGCTTATCCTCCAACTCACTTCCAACATGCTGCTGGTATTACTTTTGCTTTTGGAGGAAAAGATACAGATGGTGATGGAGTATATGACAAAGATGATGAGTGTCCTGAAGTTCCTGGTTTAGCAGAATTTAACGGATGTCCTGATACAGATGGTGACGGAATCACTGATGCGAAAGATGATTGTCCAGATGTTGCAGGTACTGCAGAGTTTAACGGTTGTCCTGATACAGACGGTGATGGAATTGCTGATCCTAAAGATGAGTGTCCTACTGTTGCTGGTTTAGCTAACTTAAATGGATGTCCTGATGCTGATGGTGATGGAATCACTGACGCAAAAGATGATTGTCCTAATGAAGCTGGTCCTGCTGCTAACAACGGATGTCCTTACCAAGATAAAGATGGTGACGGAGTATTAGATAAAGACGATAACTGTCCTGACGTTGCTGGAACTGTTGCTAATAACGGTTGTCCTGAAGTAACTGAAGAAGTACAGAAAAAATTAAATGAGTACGCTGCTCAAGTATTATTTGATTCAGGTAAATCTTCAATCAAAGCTCAATCTGATAAAGTATTAAGTGATATTATCGCAATACTTAATGAGTACCCATCTGCTAAGTTTACAGTAGAAGGTCACACAGATAGTGCAGGTAGCGAAGCTTCTAACCAGAAATTATCTGATGCTAGAGCAAATTCTGTAAAAACTTATCTTACAGGTAAAGGTGTAGATCAGTTCAGATTATCTGCTATCGGATACGGAGAATCTAGACCTATCGCCTCTAACAAAACAAGAGATGGAAGAGCTCAAAACAGACGTGTTGAAATTAACTTAGTGAAGTAATATTCTTCATTAATAATTTATTAATATAATAGAAAAACGTCCCGATATATCGGGACGTTTTTTATTTTTAGAGAGTGGATAGTTTTTTAAAAGAAATAGTAAGAGAAGTAAAAGATACGTATACTGATATTAGCGAACTAATATTTATCGTACCTAGTAAAAGAGCCGGATTATTTTTAAAAAAAGAGTTATTATATCAATATGCAGAGCAAACACTCTTTGCTCCTATTATCCTAAGTATTGAAGATTTCATTGCACAAGTATCCAGACTCCGTCAGATTGATAATATCCAGACTCTATTTGAGTTTTATGAAACATATCTTCATACCCATACCCATTTAGAGAAAGAAACGCTGGAAACTTTTAGCAGTTGGGCGCAAACACTTATATACGATTTTAATGAAATAGATAGGTATTGTATAGATCATAAGAGCTTTTTCTCATATCTCTCCAGTATACAAGATATTAACCACTGGTATTTACAAAAAGAGAAGACTGAACTGATCCAGAATTATATTAGATTTTGGAATGATTTATCAGATTACTACACTAATTTTAAAAATAAATTACTTAAGAAAAAAGTAGGTTATCAGGGGTTGCTCTATAGGATGGCGGCTCAGAATATTACTTCCTATTGCGAAGAAACCCAGCAAACCCATATTTTGATTGGTTTTAATGCCTTGAATAATGCAGAGCAGATTATTTTTCAGACATTATTAGAAGCAGAACAAGCTGATATTTATTGGGATGCAGATGCGTTTTTTCAACATAATTCCTACCACGAGGCTGCTTTATTTCTAAGAAACTATAAGAACAAATGGAAATATTATCAGGAAAAACCTTTTAAATGGATACGAGATAATTTTTCTTCTTCAAAAGATATAAAACTGATAGGTGTCCCCAAGAATATTGGTCAGGCAAAGCTGGTAGGGCAAATTTTAAAAAAAATTCCTGCATTAGAAATTGAAAATACTGCGTTGGTTTTATCTGATGAATCTTTATTGCTTCCTGTCCTCAATGCCTTGCCAGAAACAATAGGTGCTCTCAATATTACAATGGGATTAGCATTAAAAGAAGTGCCGCTTGCATCTTTTTTTGAATCCTTGTTTGCCCTTCACAAAACTCCTAACTCAAAGGGATTTTATTATAAATCTGTTTTAGAAATTTTGAGTAGTCAACCTGCATATTGGTTGTTTGGGTCAATTTCTAATGACATTAGAAATATAATTTCTAAAGAAAACCTGGTTTTTATAACGGTAGAAGGATTGAAGAGTAAATTACAGAATACTTCTAATTCTATGGTGGATATTTTATTCTCACCTTGGGATAATGCTTCAGATGCTTTGACACGTTGTAGAGAACTTATTAAGTTTTTGAAAGATGTTTTAAAAAAAGACACGCATCAATTAGAGTTAGAATATGTATATCGTTTTCATTTAGTTTTTAATCGTTTACAAACCTTACATGAGCAATATCAATATTTGACAACAATAGCTTCATTATATCATTTATATAAAGATGTTATGAATACAGAAACTCTTGATTTTAGTGGAGAACCGTTTAGAGGATTACAATTAATGGGGATGTTAGAATCCCGATGTTTGGATTTTGAAACCGTAATTATAACTTCGGTAAATGAAGGGATATTACCGGCAGGGAAAAGTGCAAACTCATTTATTCCACATGATCTCAAAAACGCATATAACCTACCTACATATAAAGAAAAAGATGCGATTTATACGTATCATTTTTATCGTTTGATACAGCGAGCTAAGCATGTTTATATTATTTATAATACAGAGGATGAAGGAGTCGGTGGAGGAGAAAAGAGCAGGTTTATTCGTCAGCTGGAAATTGATAAAAGACCATTGCATGAGGTATCGCAATATATCACTTCGTCAGAAATACCAGCGGTGATTCAGAACCCATTGATTATTAATAAAGATGAACAGGTACTTCAAAAAATTAAAGAATTAGCAACCCACGGGCTATCTCCTTCAGCACTGACAACTTATATAAGAAATCCTATTGATTTTTATTATCAATATATATTAGGAGTCAGAGAGAGTGAACAGGTAGAAGAAACCATTGCCGCTAATACACTAGGTACAGTTATTCATAATACGTTAGAAAATTTTTATAAACCACTTGAAAATAAATTTTTAACTATAGAAGATATTTCTAAAATGATCGTTGATATCGATGTCGAAATTAAATCTCAGTTTAAAAAAGAATACAGCCAATTGGACATCAGGCAAGGTAAAAATTTATTGATTTATGAGGTAGCTAAAAGATATATTTATAATTTTCTAAAAGCAGAAGAACAAATATTAAAGAAAGGTGCAGCATTAAAAATTATTGCAATAGAAAGTAATCTTAAAACAAAAATTGAAGTACCAGAACTTAATTTTCCTGTGTATATAAAAGGAAAAGTGGATCGGATTGATGAGCTGGACGGACATATACGAATTATTGATTATAAGACAGGTAAAGTAAATAAAGGAGATGTAATTCTTATGGACTGGGATGTAATTACAGGAGACTATAAATATAGTAAGATAATTCAGGTATTAGCATATGCTTATATGCAACAAAATAAAAATCCAATATCAGAACCTTTTCAAGGCGGTATTATATCTTTCAAAAATCTAAAAGAGGGGTTTATGAAATTTGGAACCAAAGCATCTGTTAGAGGAAAAGTGAATCATCAAATCACAGCAGAAACATTAGAAAAATATCTAGAACAACTGAGACATTTAATTGTTGAAATTTCAACTATAGAAATTCCTTTCACAGAGAAAGAAGTATAGTATTAATTTATAAACGTCTATTCTTTAAATCTTGTAGAGAGATAAAACTATCTTTATCTTTTATGTCAAAATCTGTTCGTAATGAACCTCTTGCTTCTTTTCTTTCTATTTTTTTATCTTCTTTAAAATCCAGTTTAGAAAATCCTTCTTCTACAGATCCGGTAGTATACTTATAATCCCTTACATATTTACCCGTATAGTTGTCATAGGGAGCCAAGGTTTGCATGAGCTCTTTGCTTATTCTTACCTACAGTAAGACCCTTTCCTTTTTTACCTTTTCTGCCAGAAGAGTTCTTTTTTTTTAGTACCCCCAGAATCAATAATCAAATAATCCGCATCTTTGGCTAATACAGATAGAGATACTGAATAGGTTAAGTCTCCCAAAATAATAAGGGATCATCAACATCAAAACGGTAACTTAGCGCGTAAATAGTATGATTTATCTTTGTACAACGTATTTTAATACCTCCTACTAGTAAAAGTTTCTACTCCTTTTAAGTTTTTTGCGTTGTATTTATTTTTAACATCTTCTACCGTCCGACCACTGTTTTTTATTCTATAATTCATGTCTTCAGTATATAAATTCATGATGCTTGATGCAAAATCAGAAGTAGATGCTGGTCCTGCCAACATAAAATTATTTCCACCCAAAATAGAACGAATGAAAATAGGCGTTAGTTTTTCATTATGATCCATATGATGATGAATAAATAGCAAACGATCTAGTTCTTTTATCTCAACCCTCGCTTTGTTTAGACTGGCTTGAATACCATTACCCATATCGACTAGAATTTTTGTGTCTTTATATTGTACTCATACAGAAGGTCCTGATCGCTGGGGGTTATATGCTGGTTCTCCGTAACCAATGATAACAGCCGATAAAGTTTCAACTTGATCCTGCGAAAAACAAAATAGTGTGGTGTAAAATAGAATAAATATGGATCTATAGGTTTTCATTAATTTTGGTTTTAATGTCTTAAGGATACATAGTGCTACACTTTTCTGTTACGTCGCTATCAACACCACCAATACAACATAAAATTTAGACTTTATTTTTGTCCAAAGGTTTACTTCTGATTTTTCGTGTACTTATAGATTGTTAAAGTTGATATAATCCACCAATCGCCCTACATATTTTGCTTTATATTCATAAAATATATAGCAACGGCACTAAAATTCAGTAGATCAATAGAAACATACATACTATAATGGATGTATGAGAACTTCTCTAAAAACAATATAAAATTCTTAGTAGTGGTAATGAATAAAAACAAATATTTTACATTTTTTATACTATTATTTTCTTCAATTATGGTAGCTAGTGCTCAGAATAGTGAAATAGAAATAACAGGAAATCTCGTAGATAAAGAAAGTAATGAAGCGATTGGGTATGCCACAATAGTATTGGGAAACAAAAAAACCAATCAAGCAGTTGATGGTGTGATTACAGATGAGAATGGAAGTTTTAAGATATATTCTACGATTAGTGATTTTTATATCGAAGTAAGTTTTATGGGATATAAGACAAAGACAATCACCGAATATAACGTAGAAGATTCCAAAGTGAATTTAGGAACAATCCTTTTATCTTTAGATAGCCAGACTTTAGATGAAGTTATAGTGACGGGAGAGATTTCTAAAACAGAATTTAAGTTAGATAAAAGAGTGTTTAATGTGGGTCGCGATATTAGCAGTACAGGAGCGAGTGCACTAGAGGTTCTTAATAATGTGCCTTCTGTAAACGTAAATATCGAAGGTCAGATAAGTCTGAGAGGTAGTACCGGAGTACAAATTCTGATTGATGGCAAACCTTCTGTACTAGCAGATGAAGAAAGTAATGCACTGGGAACAATTACAGCGGATATGATAGAAAGTATTGAAGTGATTACAAATCCTTCTGCAAAGTATGATGCTGAAGGAACTTCAGGAATTTTAAATATTATTTTAAAAAAGGGCGAAAAAAAAGGGCTTAACGGATCTATCTCACTAAATACGGGGATCCCGGATAATCATAGTATAGGTGTAAGTCTAAACAGAAGGACAGAAAAATTTAATCTATTTACACAATTTGGAGCGGGATATCGTTCTTTACCCAGAGATTCAGAAACTTCTAATCGTGATCTTACTAATGCTACTACTGTAAATAGTGTAGGCACTTCTTTTAGAAATGAAACTTTTTATAACCTCACTTTAGGTACAGATTATCATATTAATAAGCTCAATGTGATTACATTGTCGGGTAATTTTGCCTACGAAGTAGAAGATCAACCCTCTTCTAATGATTTTGATTTTTTTGATGAAACTGGGTTGGTTTCCTCATGGACAAGAAAAGAAAATACAGAAGCAACTAATCCAAAATGGCAATACGAATTAAACTATAAAAAACAGTTTAAAAATAAAAAAGAACACATCTTATTATTTAGTACGCTGGGTAAGTTTTTTGGAAAGGATCTATCTTCAGAATTCTTTAATACGACAACTTTTGGGGATGATGTAGGTGGTAATCAGCAGACGGATACTAATTTTCAGCAGGCGGATTATACATTTAAGTTAGATTATACAAATCCGCTAACAGATAAAGTCACATTAGAAACAGGTGCCCAATACGTTATTAATGATGTAGGTAATGAATATGAGGTGCGTGATTTTATCGATGGAGTATTTGTCGCCAATGAAGATTTGACTAATGATTTTGAATATAATCAGAAAGTATTAGCATTTTACGGAACCACAGGTTATGAGCTAGATACTTGGGGTGTTAAAATAGGAATGAGGGCAGAGATCACAGATCTTACTACTGAATTGATTAATACTAATGAATCAAATAGCCAGAATTACACTAACTTTTTTCCCAGTTTTCACACTTCTTATAAAGTTTCTGAAAACTTTTCTCTGCAAGCTGGATATTCTAAGCGTATTTATAGACCACGGCTATTCGATTTAAACCCTTTTTTTAATATTCGAAATAATTTTAATATCAGAACGGGAAACCCGGATTTACAACCAGAATTTACGGATTCTTATGAGCTAACCAGTATTTTTAAAATCGGAAAAGCTTCTATGAATGCAAGTATTTATCATAGATATACTAAAGAGGTTATAGAAAGAATATCTCGATTTGAAGATAATGTTACCATATCCACTCCACAAAATGTGGGTACTAATGGAGCTACAGGTTTTGAGATGAATGGAAAATATAGTCCTGTAAAGTGGTTTACATTGACAGGTGATTTTAATTTTAATTATTTTGAAAGGGAAGGTATTTTTGAAGAACAACTTTTTGATTTTTCTGGAGAACGATGGTCTACAGAACTGGGAACTAAAATTGGATTACCTGCAGAAATTGATATTGAGATCACAGGCAATTATGAATCAGATTACAATACTGTACAAGGAGATGTTGCTGGTTTTGCTTTTGCGGATATAGGTGTACGGAAAAAAATATTAAAAGGAAAAGCGGTTATAAATTTAGGGATTAGAGATGTATTTGAATCCCGAATTTCGGAGAATTTCACGCAACAGGATGATTTTGAAACCTTTAGTTTTAATCAACGAGGACGCTTTCTTACCCTGGGATTTAGTTATGGTTTTGGTAAAGGTGAAGCGATGACATATTCTGGAGGAAGAAGGAGGTAACGACAAAAAGGTCATTATAAATAATAAGAACAAAATAAAATATAAAAGGTATTTTTATACTTTTTTAAATCGTAATTATATATAAAAGATAAAATTAAGAAGATGAAGAACCTAATAGGAATAGATAAAAACAAAGCAACGGTATTAAATAAACTATTGAATCAGTTATTAGCTGATTATCAACTGTTTTATCAAAATGTAAGAGGATTTCACTGGAATATAAAAGGAAAAGAATTTTTTGAACTGCATATAAAGTTCGAAGAATTTTATAATGACGCTTCTATTAAAATAGATGAAATTGCTGAAAGAATTCTGACATTAGAAGGAGAACCTTTACATACATTTTCTGATTATCTTAATGAATCTTCTATAAAAGAAAGAAAGGGTGTCAAGGATGGCGTAAAAGGGGTTGAATATATAGTAGTTAATTTATCAATATTAGTTGCTAAAGAGCGAGAAATATTAAGCTTGGCAGGAGAGGCAGATGATGAAGGAACAATAAGTTTGATGAGCGATTACATCACTGAAACAGAAAAAACCTTATGGATGCTTAATTCATATTTGAATTAAATATTATTTATTATTAATGATCAAAGTAACATTTTTTTAATGTGCATATACCATAATTATAAACCACTGAATTAATTCGTGATATGATCATAAGTCATAAGAATATATTAGTATCAGGAAAACATCAAAAGTCAATTGTGACTGATGTTTTTTATACTAATGAAATAGTCCAAAAACCAGTTGTTATTTTTTGTCACGGTTATAAAGGGTTTAAGGATTGGGGTGCGTGGGATCTGGTAGCTAATGCTTTTGCAAAAGCAGGGTTTTTCTTTGTAAAGTTTAATTTTTCTTATAACGGGGGAACCGTGGAGCAGCCAATAGATTTTTCGGATTTAGATGCTTTTGGTCATAATAATTATATTAAGGAGTTAGATGATGTAGAATCCGTTCTGGATTGGATCACTACAACACATACAGAGTACACTGATTTTATAGATACTACTAAAATCACATTAATTGGGCATTCTCGTGGAGGAGGAATTGTGCTGATTAAAGCAGCAGAAGATGCTAGAGTTCAAAAGTTGATCACATGGGCAAGTGTTTCTGATTATAAAAATAGATTTCCTAAAGGGGCTGATTTTGAGAAATGGGAAAATAGTGGGGTGTATTATGTGAAAAATGGAAGAACAAAACAGGAAATGCCACATTATTTTCAATTTTACACGTCATTTATCGAAAATAAAGAACGACTTACAATATCCAGAGCTGCTAAAAAAATAAAAATTCCACACTTGATTATCCATGGCTCTGAGGATCCTACGGTCTCTATAGAAGAGGCGCAAAAATTGCATGCATGGAACAGAAATAGTCATATGTTAATAGTCAAAGAAGCAGATCATGTTTTCGGGACAAAACATCCTTGGAGCCAGCAATATTTGCCAAACGCTCTACAAAAAATTATTACTGAATCTGTAAGTTTTGCAATATTTTAACACCAGCCGAGTTTTTAATACAGGTTAAATTTTGTTTATTTGCCGTTATGAAGTCACACAGACATATCATTGCTACACTCTTATTAGTAGTATTCAGTTGTATACAGCTTTTAGATCTACACAGTATAGGTCATGATGCTGATCATACTGATTGTAAGATATGTGTTCTTGCTTCTGAAAACCTGAATAGTGATTTTACTTCTGTTGCTATTTTTGATTTTTCTGAAATTGTTAGAATATCTACAAATCATATTGCTAGTCATTATGTAACTCCTTTCATTGGGGTTTCTTCCTCTTACTTTTTTTTAAATAAAGCACCACCTATTGCCTAGTATTTAAAATTCTATTTTAATTAAAATTAGGTTTTATAGCGTATCTCCATTACTATAATTACAAATTTATTTATTGTTCAATAATGAAAAGAAACGCGTTGATATTCGTGTTTCTTCTGGGACTCCACTTCTTGTCAGCACAAGAATGTAATCAGATCCTCTCTGGTAGTGTGATTGATTTTCATGATGGAATACCTCTGGAAGGTGCTACGGTTACAGTCAATAATCAGACTGTGTTAACAAATAGTTCAGGTGCTTATACTATATCTGGTTTGTGTCCTGTAGCATACGCTTTTACAATATCACATGAAGATTGTAATTCTCAGGTAGTAACGATTAACCTAAGTAACCTATCTAAAAAAGATTTTTATCTGGAACATCATTACACAGACTTAGAAGAAGTGGATATACAAACATCAGGACATAAAAAAACAACGAATAGTCAGACAGAAAGTGAACTGACCAGGAGCCAATTGGATCGTTATAATAATGTATCTATTGGAGATGCATTACAAGAGATTTCTGGTGTAAATACTTTAACCTCTGGTAGTACGATTGTAAAACCGGTAATTCAGGGATTACATAGTAGTAGAATTATTATGCTTAATAATGGTGTACGGCAGGAAGATCAGGAATGGGGAGAAGAACACGCACCTAATTTGGATATCAATGCGTTTACTAATATCAAAGTAATTAAAGGAGCAGGTGCCTTAGAGTATGGAGGTAATGCAATAGGAGGTGTAGTGATTGCAGAAAATAAAATTACCACTTTAGCTGATACTGTTTTTGGAAAAACTCAGTTTTTTGCTAGTAGTAATGGTCGTGGAGGCGGTGTTAATGCAGCACTTAATCTTGGATTGACAAAAGGATGGGGTGCAAAATTTCAGGGTACTGTTAAGTATTTTGGAGATAGTGAAGCTCCGGATTATATATTAAGTAACACAGGGCATCAGGAACAAAGTTTTTCTGTAGGTTTTGGAAAAACAAATTTTGTACAAGGTATAGAAGGGTATTATAGTTTTTATAATGCTACGCAAGGTATCTTGAGAGCTTCACATATCGGTAATGTGGGAGATTTGGTACGAGCTATTAATAGTAATGTTCCTTTAGTAATTAATGATTTCACATATGATATCGATGCACCTAAACAAGAAACACAACATCATCTTGCTAAGTTGAAAGGGTACCATAGATTTAAAAAAGTTGGGAAACTCAATCTTCAGTATTCATTTCAGTATAATAATAGAAAAGAATTTGATATCAGAAGAGGAGATGATAGGGGAAAAGCTAGTCTTGATCTGGAATTATTTACTCATAGTCTGGAAAGTTCTTTTTTGTTTGATGCTAATGATACCTTTAAAAAGAATGTTGGATTTCAGGTATCCTATCAAAAAAATACTCCCAACCCGGATACAGGAATCCGGAGGCTTATTCCTGATTATCAAAAGACTTCTGCGGGAGTGTTTGCTATTACTGAATTTACGTTGAGCGAGCACCTTACAGCTGATGCCGGAATACGATACGATTTTGTAAATATAAATGCTAAAAAATTCTACGAAAAGGATTTTTGGGAAGAGCGGGGCTATGATACAGAATTTGCTAATTTAATCATTGCAGATGAAACAGATCAATGGTTAACAAATCCTGATTTTGATTATGGTTCAATATCTGCATCTGGTGGTATGAATTATAAATATGGCGCACAAAATTCATTTTTGATGAGTGTATCCATAGCAAATCGTGCGCCCAATCCTGTGGAGCTATTTAGTGATGGGTTACATCATAGTGCTGCCATCATTGAATTAGGGGATTTACGTTTTGATCAGGAAACAGCAGTAAAATTTTCAATGAGTAGTGAGCATTTAAACTTTTTTGGTTTAGGACGTCTGACACTTTCACCTTATATAAGTAGTATCAAAGATTTCATTTTATTAGAGCCCACAGGGATTGATTTTACAATAAGAGGCTCTTTCCCTGTATGGGAATATAAGCAAACAGACGCTTTATTATACGGGATTGATATTGACTATGGAATTGATATTACAGAACAAGTTTCTTTTAAAACAGCATTTTCCTATATCTATGGGCAGGATACTACTAATGATGAACCACTAATTAGTATGCCGTCTCCTAATTTTAGATCAGAGATCGTATATAGAAAATCAATGTGGGATGTAAAATTGGTAAATACATCTGTGTTGAAGCAACAAAGATATCCGGATAATAATTTTGAATCAGAGTTTATTGAGAACGGAGCACTTGTTACCACTTTAGTTGATATCTCGACTCCCCCAGACGGATATAGTTTATTTGATCTTATAGGAACATATAGGTTTAGCGTTTTGAACCAGAGTGATCTCTCACTAGGAGTTAGTATTACAAACCTTTTTGACACTACGTATAGAGATTATCTTAATAGACAGCGTTTTTATGCTGATAATACAGGAAGAAATTTTACACTTAATATAAATTTTAAATTTTGAAACCAATGAAAAAAGTAATGAGAAGATTTGCACTGATAGTAACACTAGTAACGGTATTTGCCTCTTGTAGTGATGATGACAGTGATCCAGAAGTAATTAATGAAGAAGAAACGATAACCACAGTGAGGTTATCTGTAACAGAAAGTGGTACAACAGATACAGAGGTATATACCTGGACAACAGATAGTCAAGATGATATCACACTATCTGCTAATACGACGTATAATTTTGCTATCGAGTTTTTAGATGAATCAGATCCATCTGATGTTGAGGATATTACAGAAGAAGTAATAGATGAAAGTGATGAGCATTATGTTTTTTATGATAATACAGTTAATGAATTATCGTTTGTCGCTGCTGCAGATGACGTAGTTGATGCAGATAATATTTCAATTAATATATCTACAGATTGGTCAACAGGAGATGCAGCTACTGGGATTCTTAGAGCTTTCTTAATTCATGAGCCAACAACCAAAACAGGAGATACCAGAGATGATTTTGGTGGAGAAACTGACATAGAAGTAAGTTTTGATGTAACAGTAGAGTAGTTATAATAAACCTATAATTAATTGGATTTTGATTAAGAATATAGTGTGATAGTAAGAATTTTGATAAACAATATTAATATAAAGCATGTTTTTATAAGTTTTATGAAAAAATCGCTGATAATATGGTAACAAAATTCTTGCTTAAGTTACTAATATATAAGTAGAAGTATTAATTGATCATAGAACCGCAAAGATTTTAAGCAGATGTTGCGGCATCATTAAATATTGATTAAGAGATGTTTTTTAAGAAGGTTAGTAAATATAAGCACCTATATTCGCATTTTTAAAAAAAATTGAAACATTCATAATTAAGTATAAGTTGAGTTTGTGTTAAATACTATAATTCGTTTCAATTTACCCTCAGGAAGTAGTTAGCCTGAGGGTTTTTTATTTATCTATTTTGAACGGTATAAGGTTTTTAAATAACCTAGCATATACCAGTTGATCGCAGCAAAGAAGAATTGGAAATGAATATATATTAATCCTATATTAATGGTTTAATATTATAATTTATAGAACTAAGTTACATCAAAATAGACGTTACTTATAGAGTTACTTTTTTATAATCTCTTATACTTATCCAATCCAGGACTTGAATAATTCAGAAGTCAAATTATCTTGGTTATTTCTACAATAGATAGGTATAAGGGGGAATTGCACCTTTTTTTCATATAATATTTAGTATGTTTTAGAGGGATCAAGGCTGTTTGTCCTATAGTTCTGGCATTCTATCGAATAGGTAGCTAAAACAATAGATAAAAAGGAGAAAAATGCTTACAATTGTAGTAACCCTTGCTAATTTCTAATTCATAACTTATGGCACTACAATCAAGTATACAGATCTTTATAAATGGTATTCCAATTACTGCATTTAAATCCTTCAAATTACATCAGGAAATTGATCTACATCATGATTTTAGATTAGTATGTCGTGCAGACGTTTTAGAAAATCTATCAGGAGAACTCGCAGCAGAAACAAAGAACTTTCTGGGAGAAACGTTTATTTTGCAGATAGGTGCATTGGGATCTTTAGAAAGCTATAAAAAATTAGAATTCAAAGGTGTAGTAACCTCTGTTAATATTACCAAGGGATTCCAGAATGCAGGAGGAGATACGGTAGAGATTGTAGGTAATAGTAGTTCTATTATAGCAGATGATGGACCTCATTATGCATCACATACTGATGTAGGGTTAGCAGATATATTGGCTAAAACATTTCAAGGATATGATACTTCTAAACTGGAAATTGCTTTTACACCCGTAAAAACAGATACCTTACATTATAGCGTGCAACAGAACGAAAGTTCTTATAAATACGCCAGTCGTCTGGCAGCGCAATACAGTGAATGGTTTTATTATGATGGAAAAAAGCTTGTGTTTGGAAAAGCTACCTCAGAGACTGTTCCTTTACGATATGGCATAGATTTGCAGGAATTCTCGCTGCAATTAGCTCCAAAACCAAATAAATATAAGTATTTCACCAATGACTATCTGACAGATGAACAGCATGAAAAATCAACTTCAGAGATTAATACTGGAGTGAATGGTTTTAACCAATTTACAAGTGAAAAAAGTAGTACGCTATATGCTAAAGAAACATCAGTATATATCAATTCATATACAGATGCTCAATTAAAAAAGCGATTGGATACCCATGTAGAACAACAAAAGAAAGCAGTGGAGTCTAAGCAAGTTATTATAAGAGGGCAAAGCGATAATCCAGGAGTAAATCTAGGCGATATTGTAAGCATTCAGGATGGGATGACAAGCTATGGATCTTTTAGAATAACTAAAGTAACGCATACCGCGACAGAAAACGGCAAATATCAAAATACGTTCGAAGGAGTCACCGCAGCATTAGATGTTTATCCTAAAACAGATATGATGGCATTTCCCAAAAGTGAATCTCAGGTAGCGACTGTAAAAGAAAATGTAGATCCTGATGGAATGAGTAGAATACAGGTACAGTTTCCATGGCAGAAACCCTATGGAGAACTGACTCCGTGGTTACGAGTGGTATCTCCGCATGCAGGTAGTGATAAGGGTTTTCATTTTATACCAGAAAAAGAAGAAGAGGTATTAATAGGTTTTGAAGGAGGTAATGCAGAACGTCCTTATGTAATAGGATGTATGTATACTGGTGCGGCGCAACCAGGTAATTTTCAGAGTGGAGCTAATGATATTAAAGCGATTCAATCACGTAGTGGTAATAAAGTAGTTCTTAATGATCACGAAGGTTCAACTACTATAACTGACAAAGGTACTGCAGGTATTAAATTAGATGGTAAAGGTGTGATTATAATAAAAGCGAATGAAAAGTATGAGGTTAATGTGGGAGAAGAATCCAGTGTTTTGGTCATGGATAAAGATGGAAAAGTTGAGATCAGGGCAAAAGAAATGCTCCAGATCGTTGTAGGCGAAAGTTCCATAGCATTAGCAAAAGATGGCACTATAGAAATTAAAGGTAAAAATGTTGCAGTTTTGGGAGAAAATATTGGAATTTCTGGAAGTAAAACGGTAAACACTACTGCTAATGGTAGTCAAGTATTTCTTGATGGGAATGCCAAGATAATAGGATCTAACGTGGATATCAACTAATTAAAACAGTATAGAATGTCAGATAAAAAGAGATGGAGTTTCTTATTGGATGATGAAGAATCTACACCTTCCAGTAGTATAAAAGTTGATGATGATGCTTTTTTTAATCCAATGCAAGAGATGAATAAAATACGGTATCGTTGTGAGCAAAAAAACACTACACATACCGACAAGTCCATGGTATTCCATGCGGATATGAAGAAAGAATATCTTACAGAGTTTATAAAGAAGGATAATACTATTTTGGTGAACTCTGTTTTAGAAGATTATGTGTATAAAACGGAACCAAAGCACTTTCAAATTGCGATGGACTCTTTTAGAGACCTGGAGTTTGTAAAAGAAAATGTTTTATTGAAGCTAGATACAAATGGAAAAATACAAAGCATACAAAATTTAGAAGCCATTCAGGATGCATGGACTAGTTTTAGAAAAGACGTATTACAGTATTCAGATTTTTTTGTAGAGCTAAAAAAGGTAAATGAACAAGCAGCTCAGGATATTATTGATAGTGGTAATGCAGAATTCGGGAAAGAAGAGAATTTAATCAAAACCTACGATAAAAATCTTTTTTATCATTTGATTCTTGATACTTATTTAGTGGACATATCGAATGTAGCGGAGCATAAAAAAATAAAGTTTCTGTCTCAGATATTTCAAAATATCGAAGTAGAGGTTGATATTGTAGAAACTACGGTCAGTGAAGATGATGATTTTATTCATAGAAGAAAAGTAGGCACTTTACAGAGAGAAAAATTAGATAGAGATGAATTAATACGGCAATATGATCAGTTTTATAAACCTATGGTCGAGTATAATTTTACAGAATATGAATATATGTACAGGCTCTCTTATGTCATTGATAAGAAAACAGGTTTTATAAGTGAGGGGAGAGCAGTATTTTCTGAAAAAGTTAAAAATAACTATGAGTTTACAACAGAATTTAATCTTAAACAAGTGCAACTATGAGTGCAAAATACATCCCAAATGAGACACCAGTAGTTTGTACCTACCAGACCAGTGCGGCGCCAAGTAAGTTGATTTTGACAAGATCAAAAATAACAGTTGTACAGAAAAGTAAAAAAATGGGATTACTTACTGTAGCAGATAAAAACATCCAAACAGATGTGGTGTGTAAAATACCCGTCAATTTAGTTAGTTCGATTTTGGCATTTGGGGCGGGATTGATTGTTGGTATTTTGGTATTCTCTAATCCAATAGGATGGGTTATAGGTGCAATAGCATTGGTTACAATAGCAGTAGCTGCTGTTACTTATACCGCTTCTAAAATAAATCATGCATGTACTTCTAACTTATCAGCAGGTTCTTGGACTCTTGGTCATCCTACGGTTAAATTTGATAAAGAACCTGCATTGACTCAGGTATCTATATTAACTTGTGGTAAATCAGGAATTTTGATGCCGATCCTTGACCCTGCATTGGCTCAGCAAGCAGCAGAAGATATTGCTTTTGGGAATAGGATGGAGATTGGTGCAAACTCGGTCATTGCCTTCTTCTTTGGATTTGGCGTTGCTTCTGCTGGAGCTTCTCTTTTTGGAACCTCTATTGTTACCAAGAGTGCAGTACCCGCAGTTAGATTGTTTTTAGGAACAATTATAGGGTCACCATTATTAGCTTTAGCGACAACTTATCAAAAGGAATATATGCGGGGAAATGAGTCGTTTGAGGATAATGAAAGCTATCAAAGGTTAAACGAGGTTGAAGGACCTCTTAACTATGATTTAGAAGATATCGAATGGGTAAAAGATTCTAGTACTAGAGATTTAAGTGATCCAGAGAATATTGATGATATATTTAGTTACAAGAACTGGGGAGATGCCAGAAAGGCTTTGATACAAAAAGGAGTAAGTACCGAGCATCTAAAAATATATGAAAAACTAAGTAAAATGAGTAGGCAACAGCGTAGAGCTACCATTAGAGGCTTACAAAAAACAAATCCAGAAATAGTAAGAGCCATAAAAGAACACGGGAGAACAAGTTTAACCCAAGAACAAGTTAGATCTGAGGCGAGTACCAATAGGACGGCAGCAAATAATTCTAACAAACTAGCTGTTGGAAAAAAAATAGAATCTTTTTCAGTGATAGCTTTGGTTTTACCTTTTGTTGCTACTTACTTTTCTGAAACCGTACGTAGGGATTTAGCCATAGCAGCAGAAACAGATCTTATAAAGAGTACAGGTGCTATTAATACTACAACTCCACAATAGTATGAAAAAATATAGCAAATTTAATGCTACCACTAGAGGAGGTTTTGTAATCTCTCTTTTTTTTACGATTCCTGGATTTTTTTTTATTTTATTAGCAGTTTTTTCAGATGATATACAATTTAAATTAGAAGTATTTATGCTTTTTTTACCAAGTATTGTGTATATACTTTATGTTTTTTTGATTAATAAATTTTTTTATGAAGCACAAGTTTCTAAAAAGTTAAAATTATTAGAAAAATATGAATTGATAGTTGATGAGATGATATCCGATACTGTAAAGATAGGTAGATTAAGCACATTTGGCAGTACTACTTCTACTATAGAAGAGTATTATTTTATTTTTTATAACAAAGAGTATGATAAGTTTATAAGAGTAAGTTTATTAGGGGTAGCTCCTAAGTATAAAGATGTAATATTAAAATCTTGGGAAAATTTACCTATTACAATTTTTATAGACCCTAAAGAACTAAACAATCCTAAAAAAGGAAAGAGTAAAAAGAAGGTAGATAGACATACATTACGAACTTTTCGTTTTTATAGAGGTTCTTATCATTTAGAAAATAATTATGAATATAGTATTTCTGAATACTTTGACAGTAAAAATATTTTTTTAGGAATTTTATTTATGTATTCATTTATGATAGTTTGTGTATATCTTTTTGGTTTCTTAGTGAAAACATATCTCCATTAAAGGTATAAATAATTCCATTTTTATTTAATATTAAGTAGCTTTGAAATGTTTTTTAAGGAAAAAAACATTGGATTTGTCATTTAGAGGCTGTTTATGATTATGGTATTCTTTGAGATGTCGTAAGTAGAAATTATTCGTTTGGAATATTCTAACATCTTTTACACTTATTTAAGGAAGTTTGAATAATTACTAACTAAATGTTTATGAAAGAAAAATTATTTAATTTTGAATCTTTAGCTAGTTTTAGTTTTTATTATTTAGCCCTTTTTCCTACGGTTATTCTTATCTACATAACATTGTTAACTATATACTTTTTGTCTTCTTATTTGATAATGTTGGGTGTGCTTGGTATACTAATAATTTTTGCATTTATTTATAATAAAATGTTATTAAAGGATGTAACCATTGATATGACCTCTGAGGAAAAGATTATAATTGATTTTCAAAAAGGGAAAAAGTATAATTTTGAGATCAATGACTTGGTTGCTTTTTATTCTTATGATACAGGAGGTTGGGTAGCTAAAAATGCTAAAATATTTTTGATTTTCGAATTTAAAGAAGAAAAAGTCCGTCTTTTTGAATTGGGAAATGGAGAGCATTTTGAGGTTGATATGATGAAAGAAATTATTTCTTTATTGAAACACAACTATGGATTTAAAATCACAGAAAAGTCCAAAAAATATTCTAATGTTCTCTTTAAGGACTGGGAAATTTTTAAATATGAGAGGACTTAATTAAGGCGGATTTTTGTTTATAGACCTGAGATGGTCTTTTGTATAAATAAAGATTTGATAATTCATTGAATAGATTGAAAATAAGTAAAAAAATAGAATCATTTTCTGTAGTAGCATTACTTTTACCATTTGTTTCCACTTGGTTTACAGAAAGTGCTAGAAAGGATTTAGCTGTGGCAGCAGAAATGGATCTTGCCAGTGCTGGAGGTTCTATTAATGCACTATCGCCAATATAGTTATGATAAAATTTACTAAATGGAACATTTTTATCAAGTTTGGATTTGGATTGTCCTTGTTTCTAATGCTTCCCGCCATCATAGTTATTTTAGGTATGCTTTTCTCAGAAACAATGGAATATGATCATGAGATTTTTCTTTTTTTATTACCGGGAGCTTTATATTTATTATTTGTTCTATTATTTGTTCAATACTATTTCAATAGTAAGGTTTCTAATAGAGTTAAGTCATTAGTAGAATATACTTTGACTATCGATGAGATGGTGTCAAAAAAAGTACAAAAGGCCTTTTTTAATTCTTTGGGCGTTAGTTCTAAATTGACAGAATATTATTTTCTCTTTTACAATAAAGAATATGATAAATATATCCGGGTTAGTACTGTAGCAATGCAACCTAGCTATAATGAAGTCATTTTAAAATCTTGGGAACATACTACCATCCGAGTATTTTTAGATCCAAAAGATATTAACAATTCCAAAAAAGGGAAGAGTATAAAAAAATAAACAAAAATACCTTAAGAACGTTTAGATTTTATAAAGGGGTTTATGACATAGATAATAACTATCGATATAGTATTTCTGAGGACATCGCTAGAAAAAATAATTTCTTAGGAACGCTTATTTTATTTTTTTTTATGATCATTTGCATGTATGCTGGGTATTTTTTAATACAGTATAAATATCATTAAATGGAACAGAAAACATTCAAGTTTGAATCATTGGCAAGTTTTAATTTTTATCATTTTTATATATGGATATAAAAAATTTTTAACAAAAGATGTGAGCATTGATATGTCAGATGGAAAGACAATAAAAATTAATTTTGAAAAAGGGGAGAAATTGACTTTCGATCAAAGTCAACTTGTTTCCTTCTATTCTTACGATATTAGAGCAACTATAATGCCATATGCTCAAGTATTTTTGATTTTTCAATTCGACAGTAAAAAAGTTCGGCTTTATGAAATTCAAAATGGAGAGGAACATGAAATAAATATGTTGAAGAGAATTGTTTCACTATTATGTGTCAATCATGGTTTTAAAATAAAAGAGAAATCAAAAAAATACTCGCACAATGTCTTAAGAGATTGGGAAATTTTTGAATATTATAGAACTGTAAAATGATTTAGTTAAACAGATTAGCTATTGAAAAAAAATAGAATCATTTTCTTTAGTAGCACTACTTTTACCATTTGTTTCCACTTGGTTTACTGAAAGTGCCCGAAAGGATTTAGCGAATGCGGCAGAAATAGATCTTATTAGTGGTAGTGGTTTTATAACATGGTTATCCCCAATTTGATATGAAAGGATATAGTAAGCTTAATGTTTTTACAAAAGTAGGGTTCACTTTTGCTTTGATCTTGTTACTTCCTAATTTAACAATAATTATAGGTAGTGTGTTTACAAAAGACCTAGATATCAAACCAGAGTTTTTTTTAGGATTAATACCAGGCATTATCTACATTTTTTATGTTTTATTATTTGTACGCAATTATTATAAGAGAAAAGTGGCTAAGAGAATTAAATCGCTTAAAGAGTTTAAGTTGACTATAGATGAAATGATTTCAGATACTGTAAAATTTGCTCTTTTTAATACCTTGGGAGGTGCAGGAACTAAAATAACAGAATACTATTTTATTTTCTACAATAAGGAGTATGATAAATTTATAAGAGTGAGTTCTGTAAATATGGTTCCTGATTATATGGATGTTAGGTTAAAATCTTGGGAACATTTGCCAATTACTATTTTTATAGACCCTAAGGAATTAAATAACCCTAAGAAAGGAAGAAGTAAAAAGAAGGTAGATAAACATACATTACGAACTTTTCGGTTTTATAAAGATAATTATAATTTAGATACTATCTATGAGTATAGTATTTCTGAAGATATAGCCAGAAGGAATTATTTATCAGGTATATTTATTTTGCTTTTTTTTATGATCATATGCATGTATGTGCTAATAAATTTTTTTTAATATATGAAACAAAGAATTTTCACTTTTGAATCTCTAGTAAGTTTCAGTTCTTATTATTTAGCCTTATTGCCTGCGGTTATTCTTACATATATTGCTTTTTTAACACTTTATTTTTATCATCATATACATTAATGATGGGTATCGCAGGTATTACTATTCTCTTTTTATATGTCTACAATAAATTTTTGCTAAAGGATATAACCATTGATTTAAGTATATCAGAAAAGATTACAATATATTTTAAAAAAGGAAAAGTTATAATTTTAATATCAATGAGTTGTTTACTTTTTTTATGTCTTAAATTTTATATATCTTATATCCGTATAGCTAATTTAATTATAGTTTCAATTATGAAAAATATACCTTATTACTTAGGATTCTTTATCCTGATTTTGATTATCTCCTGTTCTAGTGATGATTCTGGGGATGATTCAGGTAATGAAACCGATCCGCAAGAATTAGATGCTGATGGATTACCTGTGGTACTTTTTGATGTTCAATTACCAGTAAACGTTAACGATCAGGAATATATTATTGAATTAGATCGATGGGATATCCCTAATAATGGAACCGATCCACTGAAGACCACTACTAATTTACAAGCGGCTATTGATTGGGCGCATGAGGAGCAATACAGTCGTGTTGTATTGCCTAGCGGTGAATACTTGGTTGGTGAAGATAAAACATATAACTATCAAGGAGGTATTGAACTCCATGGAGATACAGAATTTGTGTTTAGTGAAGGTGCTGTGTTAGAAATGGATACTAATGACAAATGGAACTACTGTGTGATTAGTCTAAATGGTGATAACATTACGATTCGTGATGGTGTTATTAAAGGAGATAGAGATACCCATATTTTAACACCAAGAGATAGCGACGGAAAAACAGCGCATGATGAAGGTCATGGTATTTGTGTCTGGAATACCAGTAATCAGGTATTAGTTGATAATATGGAAATTCATAGTGTAACCGGGGATGGCTCACTGATATTAGAGTCTAATGATGTTACTTTTACCAATAACACTATCTATAATAATAGACGTCAGGGGATTTCTGTTGTGGGAGGTGTGCGCATTAAAATAACCGATAATGAAATACATCATATTAATGGTACTGCTCCACAATTTGGTATTGATATTGAAGGTGCTGGCCGGGTAGATGAGGACATACTAATCCAGAATAATTATTTTCATCACAATACAGGAGGTGATATTGTCAATACTAGTGGTAAAAATGTGTTTATCCTAGATAATGTTATGGAGCAGGGAGATGGTAGTACATATGTAGATGGACCTATCGTGAGTTGGCATAGAACTCATAATATTATCGCTAGAAATACAATTACCATGGTGGATGGATCTGAAAACGGAAGGTTAGGATATATTCAATACTCAGGAGGAGGAGATAAGGGGCATAGTCTTGTTACCTATGTACACGATAATGTGTGTAATAGCTGTGGTATGTATATGTATAAAAGTGCTGATGCTGATGTACGTCGTAATAAGTTTTATGGATATTTCTTATCATTTACTGAGTTTGATAATGCCGTGTTAGTTGATAATCTGGTAACCTATTCTGAGGATCATCCTAATCTTAGGTTTTGTTGGTCTTATCGATTTAATGATGTTACAGGATTTGCTAGCGGTAATTATCTAGGAGATAACCTAGAAGAAATACCTTTATCAGAAACAGAACCTTATACATTACAATGTGTATTAGATGGGTGGTAGTAACCATAAGACTATTATTTTCTAAAATAAAAACGAAAACTTTTCCAAAGCAAATAGACACTTATAATAATAATGAATACGGCCCACATCCAGTAGGTGCCAACAGTATTTTCTGCAATTGCTTGCGTATCTGAAATCTGGATCGCACCATCTTTTTCAAATTGTTTTGTAAACAAATAGTTTAATTGTAAATAGGTGCTCAAAACAGATTGTAATCCTAAAAACATAATAGTGATTACTTCTAATCTCCTACTTTTAAAAAGTGTGATGATAAATAGTAGTGCTGCAAAAACACTCATAACAGCAATACCCCAGAAAGATCTAATCCAGATAATCAGTGATATGATAATGACACCTATTAAAATCCTGAGTGCAAGCATAGAGCTTTTGTGAGATTTTGCTGATGCGATCAATATAGCACCCACAATAGCAGGACCCAACAGTCCTCCTGCTGCAGTGCACGCTCTGGCAATTGATATGGGCATATAACTATTACTAACAGACGAATACGCCACACCACCACCATTTTCATAAATTTCTAAATGCTGAAAATGACCACCCACTAATAAAGCCGTTAGTCCATGACCCATTTCATGAAACCAGGTACCTAATAAATGAAAGGGATATTGTATAATGCCCAGATATGGCATGTACCACAGAATTAATACAGCAATGGCAACAAGTATAATGGTATAATCAAATGGTTTAGAAATAATATAAGTTTTTAGATTCTTTAGTAATATATGTAGTTTATACTACAAAAAAGTTACAGTAATATGATAGAAAACAATCATAATCAAGCCTGTTTTTTAATTAATGCATCCTGATCAAAAGAAACTCCCTCCCAGCCTACTCTCATAAAATTACGAATATTTTGATGATCTTTTCCCTCAGGACTCGCGAGTACATCAGTATAATAGGTTCCAAAACATGATAACGTTTCTTCTTTTGTTAACTGGTGTAATTTTGCAAAAGAAAACAACTTACAGGAACCAGAATTTTGACCTTCCTCATTTATACAATCTCCATTGCTAAATTTAGTTGGCTTAAAATTATAATAACTTTCTATTACTTGCATTGTGTCTTGGAATGCTATTTCTGAGGGAGTAATTTTTAGTTTTTCGATAAAATTATTGATGGTCATATTTTGATTTTTTAAATATTTTTTTCAGATAAAATTGATGCCACAGAATTTTTAAGCTCTGGTATTACACGCTCTTCAAACCAAGGGTTTTTACTCATCCAAGTTCTGTTTCTTGGTGATGGATGTGGAATTGGAAAATATAAAGGCAAATATTCTTTATAGGATTGAACGGTTGTTGTTACAGTTTTTTTCACACTGTTTTTAAGATAATATTTCTGAGCATATTGACCTATTAATATAATGAGTTGTAGTTCTTTCATTTTCTCAAACAGAGTAGAATGCCATAATGGAGCACATTCTGGTCTTGGTGGTAGATCACCACCCGTTCCTTTTCCAGGATAGCAGAAACCAATTGGTACTATAGCAAAATTTTTAGGATTATAAAATTGATGGTCATCAATGTGCAACCATTGTTTTAACCTTTTTCCTCCAGGATCATTCCAAGCAGTACCGGATCGGTGAGCAATGATTCCCGGCGCTTGACTTACTAAAGCAATTTTTGATTTTTGATGTGCAGAAATAATTGGTTTTGCTCCAAGTGGTAGGTTAGTTTTACAAACATTGCAGGATTTTATTTCAGAGAGTAAGGTTTTCATATATCTTTTTTCTTACCTCCGGCTATGATCACAATTTCACCTTTTGGAGGTTTTTTTTCATAATGTAGTAATACTTCCTGTACAGTTCCCCGCACGGTTTCTTCATATAGTTTGCTCAATTCACGGGATACAGAAATAGGTCGATCTGCACCAAAATAAGTTACAAAATGTCCTAGAGTTTTGATTAATTTATGCGGAGATTCATAAAAAATCATGGTTCGGGTTTCTTCTGCCAATAATTTTAATCGGGTTTGCCTTCCTTTTTTTACAGGAAGAAATCCTTCAAAAACAAATTTGTCATTAGGTAAACCACTATTTACTAATGCAGGAACAAAAGCAGTTGCTCCGGGCAAGCATTCTACTGCAATACCATGTTCCACACACGCTCTGGTTATTAAGAATCCAGGGTCACTGATCGCAGGCGTTCCTGCATCACTAATGATTGCAATGGTTTCACCACTTTGTAGTTTTTTGATAATATGATCTACCGTTTTATGCTCATTATGCATATGATGACTCTGCATATGGGTAGTAATCTCATAATGTTTTAGTAATTTACCACTGGTTCGGGTATCTTCTGCTAAGATAAGATCAACTTCTTTAAGCACTTTAATAGCTCTAAAAGTTATATCTTCGAGATTACCTATGGGTGTAGGTACGAGGTATAATTTTGACATATTTTAAGGTCTAACTTTTTTTCCAATGATATAAGAGATTACCAACAGAATAAAGGCATATAATGATAATCCAATAGTATGACCTGCATAATAATGAGCAGTTGTAGCTAATACCAGATCAAAAAAGAAACCAGCATAAACCCACTCCTTAATCCATTGCACTTTATTAGCGAGAATTACTATAACTCCGAGGATTTTAGCAACTGCTAACGGAATCACAAGATATGCAGGATAATTAAAACTTTCAAAAAAGCCTTGCACCATTTCCGTATTTCTAATATACATCTGAGCAGAAAACAACATTATACTGCATAGAGCGATAGTCGCAATCCAATATATAATTTTCATGTATTCTCTTTTACTTATGAAGGCAGATACGATTTAAAATTCAAATTTGTTCGTTACGATTTCCATAAAACGAGTTTCGTATTCTTCCTTACCTACCCAATTATTATAATCAGGTTTCACCATATTTTTAACAAATTGTCGTGCACCACTTTTACTATTTAATGTGTTCAGTTGGGAGAGCACACGATTATAATCTGTAGAACTTCCGTTAAAAAGGTGCTTAATAAATGCCAGTCGATCATTTAATCCGATATGAATACCCTTTTTAAGTTGGTCATTTAGTGATTTAGGCTTTTTATCTGTTTCCTTAACCGGATCTATAATAGGCATACTTTGACCCCCTGTACCAATGTCTTCTTTGTCATTTTTTTCATAAACTGGCTCAGAAAATGAGATATTTTCTTCCGTAATTATATTAGTAGCAGGTACAAAAAGATCTTCTGAGATTTTTTCGTTAATTTTTTCAATTACTATTTCTGGTTTTTCATCTTCTAAGGCTACAGTTTTGCTATGATCTGTTTTGATATTTACAGGAATATCTTCTGCATTTATTGATGTTACATTTGTAAAAGGCTCTTTTGATTCCTCATATTCTGTTATTACAGTTTCTTGTAAACTAATAGATGGTTGAGGAGGATTAATATCTGTGGTTTCATCTGGTATAAAAGTAGTCTTGTTATCTAAGATATCTTGTACTTCTTGTAATGTAGGTTCAGATTCTAAAAAGTGAGATTCTGAAAAGTTCAAAATTGTCAGTTTCTCATATAAATTCTTTGCCTCTTCCTGTAATTGTGAGATCTCTGATCTACCACTTAGTCGTAATATCCTGTGAGCAATACTTATAAGTTCTGATTCCAACTTGTTCTTCATAACTTTCTGATTCGTTTGTGATACTACCTTTTGTTTTTTAATAAATTTACCTCATCTTTAGAGGACTACCAAAATTAACCAAAACATGATTATTTATATATCATTTTAAAGGTTAATTGGTAGGAGTAGAGATTTTCTTTTAATTGATGCTGAAAAATACAAAATGTTTCTCGAAAATACAGTAAATCATAAAGAGCAATTTGGGTGGATAGAAGTAATCTGTGGTTCGATGTTTTCGGGTAAGACCGAAGAATTGATTCGAAGATTAAAACGTGCTCAATTTGCTAAACAAAAAGTAGAAATTTTTAAACCGGCCATTGATGTGCGGTATGATGATGAAATGGTTGTTTCTCATGATGCGAATGAGATAAGGTCAACACCAGTGCCTGCTGCAGCTAATATTAGAATTCTGGCTGATACGTGTGATGTCATTGGGATTGACGAAGCTCAGTTTTTTGATTATGAAATAGTTCATGTTTGTAATGATTTGGCTAACAGGGGTATTCGTGTAATTGTTGCAGGGCTGGATATGGATTTTAAAGGGAACCCTTTCGGCCCTATGCCAGCACTGATGGCTACAGCAGAATATGTGACTAAGGTTCATGCGGTTTGCACCAGAACAGGAAATCTGGCACAATATAGTTTTAGAAAGTCTAAAAAAGATGATTTAGTGGTATTAGGAGAAACAGAAGAATATGAACCTTTAAGTCGTGCAGCATATTACAAGGCAACATTAAAGGAAAAAGTAAAAGAAATAGAAGTAAAGGATCCAAAAGAATTGTCAAAAAATACTAAAAACCCGGATGAGTACTAGAGAAACCGTTTTAGAAATTAATCTGGCACATCTGACTCATAATTATGAGTATCTAAAAAGTAAATTAAATCCCGGAGTCAAATTATTGGCCGTGGTAAAAGCTGCTGGGTATGGAAGCGATGCTGCCGTAATTGCGAAACATTTAGAAAGACTTAATGTAGATTATTTTGCAGTTGCTTATGCTCCAGAAGGAATTGCATTGAGAGAAGCTGGAATTCAAAAACCTATATTGGTATTTCATCCCCAGACAGTAAATTTTTTGAGTTTAATAAAATATCGTTTAGAGCCTAGTATGTATAGCATGAGAGTGCTAAAAGAATTTATTAGCATTGCAGAATCACTTGATCAGGATAGGTATCCTGTACACCTTAAATTCAATACAGGTTTAAACAGAATTGGATTTTCTAAGGATGAGGTAGATCAGTGTATAAGTATGCTAAACAATACAAATGCTATTATGGTACAATCCCTGTTTTCGCATTTAGCAGCTAGTGAAGATCATACAGAAAAAAAATTTACATTAAAACAGATCAATGCTTTTAAAAGGATTACTGATAATTTCACAGATCAACTTGGCTATAAACCGATAGTACATCAATGTAATACTTCTGGGATATTGAATTATCCAGAAGCTCATATTGATATGGTTCGTACGGGTATAGGTTTATATGGTTTTGGTAATGAAGCAATATATGATAAAGAATTAAAACCTATTGCTTCTTTGAAATCTATAATTTCCCAAATTCACGTATTAAGTGCTGGAGAAACAGTAGGGTATAATAGAGCATTTACTGCTACTGCAGAGACTAGAACAGCAACTATCCCTATTGGTCATGCTGATGGGATCGGTAGGCACTATGGTCATAAAAAAGGGTTTGTGATGATCAATCACAAGAAAGCATATATTTTGGGCAATGTATGTATGGACATGATTATGGTGGATATTACAGAGATTGAGTGTAAAGAAGGTGATGAGGTGATTCTTTTTGATTCAGACGTAACCGCTGCCTTCGTGGCTGAGCATGCAGGAACTATCTCTTATGAGCTAATTACAGGGATAGCGCCTAGGGTAAAACGTGTGTTTGTCGATAAATAATGAGTTTTGTCGATTAGAGCAATTCTATAGTATAGATATGTTAAAGTATTTATTTTTTTTACTTAATTTGGTTGTTATTAACACTAACTAAATTTTTATACAATGGGATTTTTAAAAGATTTTAAGTCTTTCTTAATGAAAGGTGATATAGTAAGCCTTGCAACTGCGGTAATCGTAGGTGGAGCTTTTGGAAAAATTGTAACTTCATTTACTAATGATATTATCATGCCTCCAATAGGTATGGTATTAGGTGGAGTAGATTTTACTGAACTTAAATTAGCGTTAAGTGAGGCTACTGTAAATGCCGCCGGAGAAGCGGTGCCTCCTGTGACTATTAATTATGGTTCTTTTATACAGACAGTAATTGATTTTATTATCATCGGTTTCTGTATTTTTATGGTGTTAAAAGCTTATGAAAGAAGTCAGAAAAAAGAAGAACCTGCTCCTGCAGCTCCAGCTGGTCCAACTCAAGAAGAGTTACTAATTGAGATCAGAGATGAATTAAAAAGACAAAATAAATAATAATAGCTTCACCGCTATACTACGTAATTAACCTAAACCGCTTAGTCATCTGAGCGGTTTTTTCTACAATTTGTTTATTATATAACAATTTGTTCAAATTGATATAATTACTATAAAAATAGAGGGGATACTAAAATTATTCCTCACATTTGCCGAGATTTGTAAAAAATAGTATGTATGAAAGTAGCTGTTGTCGGTGCCACTGGATTGGTAGGAACCGTAATGTTAAAAGTATTAGAAGAGCGTAATTTTCCGATAACGGAATTGATTCCTGTAGCATCAGAGAGGTCTGTGGGTAAAAAATTAATGTATAAAGGAGAAGAGTTTACCGTTGTAGGTCTGGCTACAGCTATAGAAATGAAACCAGATCTTGCCTTGTTTTCTGCAGGTGGAAGCACCTCAACAGCATGGGCACCAAAATTTGCTGAAGCGGGAATTACTGTAGTTGATAATTCATCGGCCTGGAGAATGGATCCTACTAAAAAATTAGTAGTTCCAGAGATTAATGCAAAAGAGCTTACTAAAGATGATAAAATTATAGCGAATCCTAATTGCTCTACGATACAATTAGTGATGGCCTTAGGACCTTTACACGATGCATATAAAATCAAACGTGTCATTATTTCTACATATCAGTCTATAACAGGTACAGGAGTAAAGGCTGTACAACAATTAGAAAATGAATATGCCGGAGAGAAAGGTGAAATGGCATATCCATACCCTATTCATCGTAATGCCATCCCACATTGCGACGTCTTTGAGGCCAATGGATATACAAAGGAGGAGATGAAATTAGTCAATGAAACTCAGAAAATATTAAACGACCGTACAATTGCAGTGACTGCTACTGCTATACGTATTCCAGTGGTTGGAGGTCATAGTGAGAGTGTAAACCTGGAATTTGAACGAGATTTTGACGAGCATGAGGTTCGTAAAATTTTAAGCGAAACTCCCGGAGTGACTGTACAAGATAATCCAGATACTAATACCTACCCAATGCCTATTTATGCTGAGGGTAAAAATGATGTTTTTGTAGGTAGAATTAGAAGAGATCACTCTAGAGAACATGCATTAAATATGTGGATTGTAGCTGATAATCTGCGTAAGGGAGCTGCAACCAATGCAGTACAAATAGGCGAGTATCTCATAGCTAATAAATTGATAGGGTAAAAAAAGATGTTTTTTGGTCACTGTAGACCAAAACCTGAGAAAATTCAATAATGTGAATTAATAAAGTCCTTGCTGTTATCTTTACAGCAAGGACTTTTTTGCAAAGTTTAATTAAGAAGAATTCTGGATGGGTTAAGGAATATAACCCCGTGATATCCTAAAGCCATACTCTAAAATAATGTGTTCTCCGTTCCAATTCATAAATGGAGATCGTTTTTTATGGTTTCTTTAATATTAAAAAGAAGTTACTTTTGGTAGTTTTGAGTTACTAAAATTAAAATTCATCATGAAAAATTGTCTCTTCATATTACTTTTAATCGGATCCATTATGGAATGTAAAAAAGAAGAAAAGATCGCTAATACTAAAACAATAGAACCATTGAACTACCCGGAAACTAAAAAAGTGGACACTATAGATACTTATTTTGGTGTACAAGTAAAGGATCCATTTCGCTGGCTGGAAGATGATAGAAGTGAAGCAACTGAAAATTGGGTGAAATCACAAAATAAAGTGACTTTTGGATACTTGGACAGTATTTCTTATCGCGATCAGCTAAAAAATCGTTTATCCGATTTGTGGAATTATGAAAAAGTAAGTGCTCCTTTTAAAGAAGGGGACTATACTTATTTTTATAAAAATGATGGATTGCAGAATCAATATGTTATTTATAGATATAAGAAGGAAGGAGATACACCCGAGGTATTTTTAGATCCTAATACATTCAGTAAAGACGGAACAACTTCTCTGGGAGGGATGAACTTTTCTAAAAGCGGTAAATTACTTGCGTATTCTATTTCTGAAGGAGGTAGTGATTGGCGAAAAGTGATTGTTAAAAATGCGGAGACTAAAGAAATCATAGAAGACACCTTAGTGGATATTAAATTTTCTGGGATGTCGTGGAAAGGCGATGAAGGTTTTTATTACTCTAGCTATGACAAGCCAAAGGGAAGTGAACTTTCTGCAAAAACTGATCAGCATAAAGTATATTATCACATATTGGGTACTAAACAAAAAGAAGACCAGTTGATTTATGGAGGTGTGCCAGAAGAAAAACATCGGTACATAAGAGGATATGTCACAGAAGATGACCAGTATCTTTTGATTTCTGCCAGTACTTCTACCTCAGGAAATAAATTATTCATTAAAGACTTGAAAAAATCAAATAGTACATTCAATATTATTCTAGATCATACAGAAAGTGATACTTATGTTATAGAAAATATGGGATCTACACTATATTTGGTCACAAATCTAAACGCACCCAACCAAAAGATAGTAACGGTAGATGCAGCTAATCCTACTCCAGAAAATTGGAAGGATTTTATTCCAGAGACAGAATACGTATTGAGTCCCAACACAGGAGGAGGTTATTTCTTTGCAGAATATATGGTAGATGCAGTATCTAAAGTTTTGCAATATGATTATACCGGTACCTTAATACGTGAGGTCAAATTGCCTGGATTGGGGAGCATTGCAGGCTTTGGAACTCAAAAAGAGGAAGAAGTACTTTATTATTCTTTTACTAATTATAAAACACCTACCAGTATATATCGGTATGTGATTGAGGATGGTACTTCTGCACTATATCGAAAACCGTCAATCGATTTTAATCCGGATGATTATGAGAGTAAACAGGTTTTTTATACCTCAAAAGATAGTACTAAAATCCCGATGATTATTACTCACAAAAAAGGATTGCAACTAACGGGTAAGAACCCAACGATGTTATATGGGTATGGAGGTTTTGACGTTAGTCTCACCCCATCCTTTAGCATTGCTAATGTTATCTGGATGGAACAAGGAGGCATTTATGCGGTTCCTAATCTACGAGGTGGAGGAGAATATGGTAAGAAATGGCATGATGCAGGGACTAAAATGCAAAAGCAAAACGTATTTGATGATTTTATTGCAGCAGCAACCTACTTGATAGACAACGACTATACATCCAGTGAATATCTTGCAATCAGGGGAGGTTCTAATGGAGGATTATTAGTGGGAGCCACTATGACACAACGTCCTGATTTAATGAAAGTTGCTTTACCAGCAGTTGGGGTTTTAGATATGTTGCGATACCATACGTTTACTGCCGGAGCAGGCTGGGCATATGACTATGGAACCTCTGAGGAGAGTGCTGAAATGTTTGAATATATCAAAGGATACTCACCTGTACATAATGTGAAAAAGGATGTACAGTATCCAGCAACATTAATAACTACGGGAGACCATGACGATCGGGTGGTTCCTGCGCATTCATTTAAATTTGCAGCAGCATTGCAAGAAAATCAAACAGGCACTAATCCCACACTGATCCGTGTTGAAACGAATGCAGGTCATGGAGCAGGAACTCCTGTAGCAAAGACAATACAGCAATATGCTGATATATTCAGCTTTACATTTTATACTATGGGATATGAAGAACTGCCAGAAAATTTGGTAAAAAAGATGAAGGGATAGTTATAATCTATAGTATCACACAAGGATCTGCTTCGGATGTAGCGTATATAATCAGCACTTTCTGATTCAAAAATCAGGATAAAAGGTGTCTTGTTTCTGATACATACTTTTGGGATGAAGTAGCTTATTATATTATGATTTTTAAATAGATTGTCTGATGCTTTGTAAGGTATATTCCTGATTTACAATAGTCGATTTCAAGAATTTTTTTAATTATATTTGAATATGCTAAATGTCAACAATGTTTCTTTTGCTTACGATACTACTCCCATTTTAAAAAATATAAGTTTTACTATTAAAAAAGGGCAGCATATTGCTGTCATTGGAGCTAGTGGATGTGGTAAAAGCACACTACTAAAGGTAATCTATGGTTTATTAGATGTGGATGAAGGATCTTTATTCTGGAATGATACACAGATATTAGGTCCTGCCTATAATCTGATACCCGGCGAAGCATATATGAAACATTTGTCCCAAGGGTCAGAATTGCAATCTTTTGAAACGGTAGCAGAAAATATAGGTCAGTATCTCTCTAATTTTGAACCTGATCTGAAACGAGGACGTGTTCAGGAATTACTGGATATTGTGGAGATGACTGCGTTTGCACAGACTAAAGTAACTAACCTGAGTGGTGGACAAAAACAACGGGTGGCATTAGCTAAAGTGTTAGCTAAAAAACCAGAACTTCTGCTACTGGATGAACCTTTTGGTAATATCGATAACTTTAGAAGAAGCTCTTTACGTAGAAATCTTTTTAGTTACCTGAAGCGAAATAAAATTACAAGTATTACAGCAACTCATGATAAAACTGATATCCTTTCTTTTGCCGATGAAACGTTAGTAATTCAGGAAGGTATGATCGTAGCAAATGCCAAAACGCAGGAATTATATCTACAGCCTAAAAGTTATTACGTAGCTTCGCTTTTTGGAGAGGTAAATCAATTGCCATTGTCTATATTCAGACCCGATCTTAGTAATGAAACTCAGCTATTGGTGTATCCTCACGAATTACTTATAGATGAGGCTTCAGCTATCAAGGCAGTAGTAAAAAAATCACATTTTCAGGGGAGTCATTATCTTGTGGAGGCAGTATGGAACGAGCAAATCGTTTTTTTGGAAAACAAAGAAAATCTTTCCAAAAACAAAGAAATCGGTATACAGATTTCGCCAGAAGCTATAGCGTTAAGGACTTAATATGCTAAGATGCAAAAAACTATGTCCAGTTGGGTCGAATAGCTCTTTATTTTTCAGTGGACGCTTCGTATTTTTCTAATTTCATTGTATTACCATCATAAACAGCATATGTATAATGTACAATCCAATCTCCCAGATTGGTATATTTGGACTGATCATTTAGTTGAATTTCCATAGGAAGATGTCTGTGTCCAAAAACAAAATGATCCCAATGTTTAGTTTCTAATTTCCGTTTGCAGTATTGTACTAACCATTCGTTTTCTTCTCCCAGAAAAATAACATCATCCTCTCCAGAAATCAATTTATTTTTTACAGAAAGATATTGTGCTAGTTTTACCCCCAGATCAGGATGTAACCATCTAAAAAACCACTTAGCAACAGGATTAGTAAATACTTTTTTCATCCGTTTATACCCTTTATCACCTGGTCCTAAACCATCTCCATGACCAATTAAAAAAGTAGTGTTGTTAAATGTGAATTCCTGAGGTTTATGGTATACAGGAATGTTTAGTTCTTCTTCAAAATATCCATTCATCCATAAATCGTGATTTCCTACAAAATAGTACACAGGAATTCCTGAGTCAGTAATTTCTGCTAGTTTACCCAGTGTTCTGGTAAACCCTTTTGGTACTACGGTACTATACTCAAACCAAAAATCAAAAAGATCTCCTAATAAGAAAATGGCAGCAGCATCTTCTTTAATTTCATCAAGCCATCGTATGAATTTCTGTTCTCTGGGGAAGCTTAGTGCTGATGTAGGTGCTCCCAGATGATTATCACTTGCAAAATATATTTTTTTCCCTTCAGGAAGATTCATAGATTTATTTTGAGCTGTAAAGATACTGAAAAAGTTAAGCGATGCTAGTATTTGCGTTAGGGATAGTAGTGAAAATCCCGCACCACACCTTAGTGTGGGAGGAATTGTAGCGTATAGCCTGACCCTTTGGGTAACGCCCTTTTTTGTCTACGTATTATCACTAGCATACCACTCTGCAAAAGAAGTCTCAGTTTCTTGTAACTTTAAGGAATGTAAAACAATATTTGCAGGAAGTCTGGCGCTGATTTTCTTTGCAAAATCAATCACCATATTTTCGCTGGTAGGTTGATAATCCACTAAAATAACGTTATGTCCTCTATTTTTTAGCTCCATTGCCAGTTCTACGTGTGGCGTATTTTTATTAAAAACAGTAGCATGATCAAAAACATCCTCTATATCTTCTTTTACAATCTTTTTAAGGTCCCCAAAATCGATAACCATACCTAATTTTACATGAGAAGTATCTGTAATGGGACTGCCGATAACAGTCACACTTAATTTATAACTATGACCGTGTACATTTTTACATTTACCATCATATCCATATAATGCATGACCGGTTTCAAAAGAAAATTGCTTGGTGATTCTTATTTTACTCATTGTGCTTACTTAATAACCTTATGCAAAGTTAAGGAAGATTATCTTCTCTTTCTTTTATTTATAAAGTAAACAACAACTAATACGATTCCTAAAACCAGAAACAATCCGTTACCACCTAAAAAACTTAGTATATCCATAATTTAATGTTGAGCCTATCATCTGATGTTCCTGAGACAGGATGCTATTTATTTTTCTTTGTTATTTTTTATTTTATCAATCATCATTTTTGCATTGTCATTTTCTGGATTTAATGCTAACGATTTCTCATAATTTAATAAGGACATTTGATAATTTTTATCTTCAAAATATCCTTCTCCTAAACTATCATAAGGATTAAATGCTTCTGGAAATTCTGCTACCAATAATGTGAATATTTTTATAGCAGCTTTTACTTCTCCCTTTCTAAGCAACGCATAGCCTAGTGAATTTAGTTCGCCTTCTTTTTCGAAGTTATATCCCTCGGGTTTTTCTTTTTTTAGTTGATGGTAATAGGTAATTCCTTTATCTATATCTTCAAAACAGAGGGTAGTAATAGCACGAGAAATTGATTTTTTACCAAAAGGTTTTAAATCATCTAACAGTCCATCTACAGCACTTTTTAAATTAGCAGATGCGATACGACCACTACAATTAGTACTTGCTACAATACCCAGATTATAGTGTGGATATATAAAAAAATAAGTATTTGCTCCAAAAGCTCCTCCGTGATGGTGATAGTAGATACCATCCTCATCTTGCTCTACACGCCAAAAATAGCCTATCCACTCTGTTGCATTTTCTTTATGAATTTTCTTATGTGATTCCTGCGCTACAGCATTTGTAGAGTCCATCTGAAATTGCATATATTTTATCATATCTGGCATGGTAGATTTTAGTCCTCCTTCTGCGCCCCATAATGTATTGGATACTGGAAGATGGGGCATTAAATCACCATCATTATTATATCCATTAGCTAATCGATTACTTTCTTCTTCAGTTAGTATCATTTTTGAGGTATTCATCCCTGATTTTTTTAAAATGAATTGGTCGAGTAACTGTGTAAACGATTTTTTATAGACTACTTCCAGAATATGACCCATTAGATTTGCTCCCACATTAGAATAATTATATTTTGTTCCTGGTAGGGTGTCTAAGGTGATTTCTTGCAAATGACTAAAGTATTTTTCTTTATTATAATTTTTCTCAATTTCATTAAACTTGAAAGCAAGGCTATCAGCTTCATTTTTAAATAATTCATCAATACCCTTATTATTAGAGGGTAATCGTGCCGTATGTGTAAGTACATGTTTGATTAAAATAGGGTGCCCATCATATTGCAGATTGTTATAATCTCCATCTAAGTATTTCCGGATATCATCCTCCAGACTTAATTTTCCATCTAATATTGCCTGAGCAACGAGTGTACCTGTAAATGTTTTTGTTACAGAAGCAATTTCATAAAAAGTCGAATCTGTAGGCGGATTTCCTTTTTGACGATCTAACTCACCATAGTGACCGGTATATGATTTACCGTTTTTATACACCCCAATAGAAATTGCTGTCACTGTGGAATCTTCTAAAAATGCTGCGGCATTGGTGTCCATAGAAATCGTAACAGTATCCTTTTCCATGTTTTGAATACCCTGATTTTCATTTGTATCTGTTGTGTTCTTACAACTTATAGAAAAGATAACGAGTAACAGACAAATGATTTGATTTTTCATGTGAGTGATGTTTAATTGATATGTTATAAACTTCTTATTTTTAATAGAGTTTCTGTCGTATGAGATGTTACTGCAAAAGCATTTATTTTTTAAACTTAGCCAACGCTTTTTTAGTAAAATCTGATAGCACCAGTTCGCCAGAGATCATGGCTCTTTCTATCAATAACTCTGTCCAGTGATCGGTTCCTTGCCAACTTATTTTTTTCATTTGTTGTGTTGCTTCCGGATGATAGCTTGCAAGTTTTTCTGCAAACAGCTCAATTTCTTTGTCTAATTCTGCAATAGTTTCAAAAACTTGTGCATATAAACCCTTTTCTTTTGCCCAGTATGCATTTTTCCATTGGGATGCATCCCAGGCCATAGCTTTAAACCCTGCCAATCCTATTTTTCTTGATACTGCAGGTTCTATAACGAAGGGGCCAATCCCGATTGTTAATTCGCTTAGCTTAATCGCTGCAGCTTCTGTAGCCATACAATAATCACATGCCGCTGCTAATCCGACGCCTCCACCCACAGTTTTTCCTTGTACTCTGCCTACAATTGGTTTTTTACATCTGCGCATTGCATTGATTACATTAGCGAATCCCGAAAAGAATTTTTTTCCTTCTTCTAAAGTTGTAATCGATACCAACTCATCAAAAGAAGCACCTGCGCAGAAAGCTTTCTTTCCTTCTGATTTTAATATGATCACATGTACCATATCATTTACAGATAACTGATCAAATGCCTGAGTGAGTCTATCTAATAATTCTGATGGAAAAGAATTACTGGCTGGATGCCCAAATTCTATAGTTGCAATTTTATTTTCTACATGTGTATATAAACTTCCGTTAAGTCTTGAAGTTGTCATAAAAAGAAGATTTATTCAAATGTACTATTTTTCATTTCAAGAGCAGCAGTGGGAAAAGTCAAAAATTCTATAAAATGTTAGTCAGGAAGACTTTGCCAATAGGTATAGTTTTGACAAGTATTAGATGGTCATTATGTATTATGGAGAAGTGAAAACAAATTATATGAAATTTATATTTCAAAATATTATTTCAAAACCTTATTTTTGATTTTTTTAAAGATAATGTTTTAAAAGTTTTATCTAGCTAACGTAAAATACATTACCATGAATTCAGGCATCTTAAAGGCACGCCGATCATTATTAAAAGACATAATAAAGAAACTACTATTATTATGTAAAGAAATGGCTTTTGTCATCGCAATTCTTGCGGCTATGATTGTACAAGGGCAGGATTTTGTCAATGTCGGCTTACACGGCAATGTGGATAGAGTGCAACCAATGACAGGTATTGTTTTTTGGGCAGATAATGAGTCTGATCTTTCTTCATTAGGCAATAAGGTACAATTAGAATACTCATATCTTATTTACTCAGACGTAGTATCCCAGAAGGATGTATATGACTGGTCTGTAGTGGATAATTTATTAATGAATGCTGCTGCTCGTGGCAGGCAGGTACTTTTACGATTTAGATATACCTATCCTGGGGTAACTACTCCTAGTGTGCCAGATTACATTCGGAATTTAAGTGATTATACGGATCAGATAAAACGAGTAGAAGGTAGTAAGACGTACCTTCCTGATTGGTCTCATCAGGAATTACAGGATTTTACATTAAAATTCTTTACTAAATTTGCTGAACGATATAATACAGACCCCAGATTGGCATTTGTACAAGTTGGGTTTGGATCGTATTCTGAGTATCACTTATATGACGGTCCATTAGCATTAGGGAAGACCTTTCCTTCAAAGGATTACCAGACAACATTTCTCAAACATGTAGATTCTGTATTTACGGAGTTGCGGTGGGCAATATCTATTGATGCCGCTGATAATGAATTTTCACCTATTAAAGGAAATAGTTCTTTAATGAATCTTGGATTTGGATTGTTTGATGATTCTTTTTTACATAGTAAACATTCTAAGAATGATCAAGAATATAATAGAGCTTCCTGGCTTACTTTTGGTGCTACAAGAGCTGCTACTCAAGTTGCAGGAGGAGAGTTTAGCTATTACTCCAATTATGATCAGAAACATATGCTGGATGTGCCTAATGGTCCTCATGGAACTAGTTTTGAAGAATTAGCCGATTTGTATGATATCAGTTATATAATTGGTAACGATCAATTAAAATATCAAACTGCAAAAAGAATCGAAGAAGCTGCTATTAATATTGGATATCGCTTTAAGGTAACTTCTTTTAAAAGTAATGGTGCAACTACAAAAGTAACTATCATGAATATAGGTCTTGCTCCTATTTATTATGATGCATTTCCTTCTGTTAACGGTGTGAGATCAACAACTAGCCTAAAGGGATTGCTAGCAGGTCAGAGTAAGACATTTACCATTAATGCAGGAGCAACCGATGAACAATTTGCAATTGAATGTGATCGATTGGTAGGAGGACAGATTATACAGTTTGATGCAGATTTAGGATCAGAATAGTATACATAGACGGTCCAAACGGTGACTGATTTTTTTTGATAGAGAAACAAAAACGTGTCAGGTTGCTGCTAATATAGATTAGACAGTAGCAGAGAATCGTAATTGGATACCAAGATACCCGAATCATTCTATTACGATTTGGGTATTATTTTTGGATCAAAGGAATAAATTTATTCCTGAATTTTATAATTAAAGAAATTCCTCTAAATAGTGCCCAAACGGTAAAGGCAATCCAGATTCCGTGTAGTTTTAAATCAAAATAATCACAGAAAAACAATGTGGGTAGAAATCCAATAAAAGTAGCGCCTAAAAGGACATTTCTTAGATATCCCATTTCGCCTAATCCTTTAAAAATTCCATCAAAAACAAAAGCAAAACCATTGATAGGTTGAACAATCAGTACAATAAAAAACACATTATAAAAAACTCGTAATACCTCATCATCTTTTGTAAATAAGGTTCCGATTTGTTCATAAAATATGAACCCTGATATCGCTAATATGATGCTCATTCCTATACCATAAGAAGCGACACGCTTGCCTAATTTCCAGAGTGCATTATAATCTTTGGAACCTAATAGTTTTCCTCCGAGAATATTACCTGCCGCACCATAGCCATCAATAAAAAATGCGGCTAATAACCATATGTTCATAGTAATAGTATAGGCGGCTATATATTCATCACCATAGTCAGTTGCATAGGAAGTAGCAAAATATAAAGCAACATTAAGTGCCACCGATCTTACAAAAAGATTGAGACTCATACGTACTAATCTTCCTAATTCGTTATGCAAGGGAAAACGTAATCTAAGACTCACCTTTGTTTTGACGATTAATAAGATAAAAACAATTAATGCCATTATAAACTGAGAGATAAGGCTTGCCCAGGCTGCTCCTTTGATTCCCATAGGATGAATAAATTCATCAATCCCAAATACAAGTATGAAATCTAATCCTATATTGACAAAAGCACCAATTAAGGCAACCACCATAGGCCAGAACGTATTTTGTAATCCTCGGAAGATTCCGAAAACAGCAAATGTAAATAAGGTGAGTGGAAATCCCCATACCCTTATATTATAGTAATCAACGCAATAATCTAATATCAATCCTTTGGCATTATAGAGTTTAAAAATCTCTTCTACAAAAAAGATAGTTGATAACAGTACGATAATACTTAAGAGTATATTAAAAAAAATTGCTTGCGCAGGCAATGTGGATACTTCCTTAATTTTTCCTGCTCCCAGATACTGTGAAATGATCGCAGATATTGCGCTACGGGTCTGACCCAGTATCCAGATAAGGGCTGATAGAAAAGAACCTACGATCCCTACAGCTGCTAATGATTCTGTGCCATACTCAGGGATATTACCTACAATAGCAGTGTCAGTTATGGACAGTAAAGGCTCAGCAATTCCTGCAATAATAGCAGGAACTGCTAATCGGTTTATATTTTTAAAACTGATGCTATTCATACAATCAATTCATAACAATAAAAAGGATGTTGGCTTTGTTTAGGAAAATAGATGTCGCTTAACTTTTTATATCCTCGGGTTTTGTAAAACTGCTGATTTCTTTTATTTTGACTAAATGTATCTAAGCGTATGGATTGGTACTTATTATTTTTTGCAAAGGTTTCTGCATATGTCATCAATTGTTGCGCGTATCCTTTACCCCATACGTCAGGATGCACCGCAAGTCGATGAATGTATAGATTGTTTTCATTCTTGGTAAGCCACTGTACAGGAATATATTCATCATCCATTATGGAAGTAAGTACAATAATCCCTTGGATTGTCAGGTCTATTTCTAATACATATAATTCCTGTAATTCTATATCTTTTTGAAAACGGGATTTAGTGGGATAATGTTCATTCCATTGATAAATCCCCTGTTTGATCATAGCACTGGCACAAGCCTGAGTAAGGCGATGGATTTGATTTAGATCAGAGGGCGTTGCTTTTCTTATCATTAGTTTTAATATAGACCAAAAGTACTAACTTTATCCTACTGTTTATAGTTTCTGATCAGATCAGGATTCATATTTAGATAAATTTTAAGAAAAAAGAGTATTTTTGGGATTGTACAGGGGATTTAGCTCAGCTGGCTAGAGCGTTTGACTGGCAGTCAAGAGGTCGTGGGTTCGACTCCCATCTTCTCCACTGGTAAATACGGAGCTTCTGAGGATTTTGATCTTTTGAAGCTTTTTTGTTTGCACTCAATTTGTACAAATGGGCTTACTTTAATTTTTATACTCTCTTAACCGCTAATCACTGACGGCACCATAAATATTCTGTTATTAATGGGAAGACACCATACTATTGAACGACATGGGGATTTATAATTTTCCCATTCCGATCTAAAGAAAATAAAAATTGATCACTTCCTCTACTATAATATTGGTATTCCTTTATTTCTTTGAAAATATTGGAGTTATAAATATGCTTCAATAATTGTATACCTCTTTCATCTAAAGAATTGATTTCAGAATCAATTTTTTTTAATTCATAAATTGACATTCCTGTATACTTGTAATAGTCAGAATCATTTTTTTTAATTCTTTAATTAAACTTTTAGGAATTAAAGAATGATCAATTTCTATTAGAAAATTATCATCTAAAATTAAAATTCCATAACATCTTGCGAAATCTTCAGCTGCTAATTTTAATATCATTTTACTTAATTAAATATTTCCACCAATTGGACAAACACTATTCCATTTTTGAAACTTGAACGAATTATTGGGTATTACATCGCTGTTAGATGAGATTATCATCAAGATACTTTATTATTTCTAAGAACATGTGTCTGATCGTCTCTGTCTCTATCTAAGTAAAACACTCGAATATTGACTAAATGCTCTTTATATTGGTGCATATAATTAGCTACATTTCTGAAACTGGTTCTTATATTTATTTACTCTTAACTGCCAATCGCTGACGGTACCAGAAATATTCTGGCGCTAGTGGGGAGTTTTATTCATAATGCTTCTGCTATTTCTTCAAAACTCAAAATTAGTTCCAAAAATTCTATTTCATCAAACTCTTTTTGAGCCCATTTAATAAAAGTTTGAAATTCTTTAGGAGCAAATTCAGGTATTATTTGCAATGTTTTTTCATTTTTAAATGAAAACCAGATGCATTCTATTTTACAACTAGGACAAATTTGTGAATGATGGTCTAGAGTTTGTAATCCTTGAAATTCAGAATTACAATTACTACATAAATTTTTATCTAATATTCCTATTTGATACCATTTTTTTTTCATTTCAAATAATTTAATAATGCATTGCGGTAGCAAACATACTATGGAACAGCGGGGGAATTAATCAATCTATCTAATCTTTTACGACCTTTACTAGTAGCTGCGATTTGTGCAAGATGTGTTAATGTTGTGCTAGTATTACTTGCTATAATTATTTTCTGACCATCTGGGAGGTAACCCCGCCAGCATCTTCAGCCGAGCACATATTATAAAGGAGTGCTTGCTGAGTTTTTTTTAAAAACTCTAATTAATATAAAAGATACAGCGACATAAATTAATATGTCTATTATGCCTTTTTCAATAAACCAACTATAATTTTTAAAATCGCTCCCTGTTATTTGAAATTCCCAATAAAAAGTATAAGGAAAACCTACTTTAAAGCCATTATCAAGTATATATATATTTATAATCAAAGACAAAACTGAGCTTATAAACATAAATAAAAATAAATAAGTCAAAACTTTTTTTAAATTCATAATAATTATTCTTTTGATCCAGAAATTACAGTTTTTGAATTTTTATCAATTGATGGATTACCATAAATACTAATTTTTGATTCTCGATAACTCCAATTATTACCTTCAACATCACTATATTTTAATCGCCTTGCTCCTCCACTTGAATCAGTATAATTAGAAACAGGCATATCTTCTGAATAAATTAGTCTAGGAAGAACTTTTCCTCCTTCTTGCGATACTTGATAAACATTTCTTCCTAAAGGATTAAACCAACTTGCTGAAAACCCTCCTTGAAAAGAATATGATCCCCCAGAACCACCAAAAGTTCCTGTTGTATATTTTACATCTTGATAGGATAGAAATTTTAATGCAAACTCATCTGAATTGCATCCATAAAAGCACGCTATACTACCATCAACATCAAAATTTATACTTTTCCAACCTGTTGGAGATAATTGTTTCTAATCTCCTACAAAAGGATCTTTATTACCTGTGACTTCAGAGAGACTGTTTTTAGAAGTGTTTTCTGCATCTACTGGGGGATGACTACTTACATTCATTTATTCTTTTAAGCCAATAATTATAAATTGTTTTTTGATTAAACTCATCTATTGAAGGTCTATTATTTTCATTTACAAACTCATGCCAAACTAAATTATTAAGCAAGTATTCTGTTGTTGCTAAATCGTCATTAATTGAATCCTCAGGTGGATAATTAACTCTTATACTAAAAAACCAACTCGTTAAAGGTGGTTTTATAATTTATATAAATTAAGCTACTACCTTAAACTAAAATATAGTGATGTAAATGGTATTAGTTCATTGTCTTGTTCACAATTCGAGAAAAAACTGTTAGAATATTTTTCAGTATTTATATTAACTTTATTAAGAGAATGAGCCTTTTCATTGCAATTAGAGTTAGATATTTTAGATAAAATTTGAGGGTTTTTAAAAATTAACTCAATATTTTTTTTATCTAATTTTGAAAGCATTTGTTTTTTAACTTTATTAGATTCCTTCCCTTTGTAATGCATTTTTACTGCTCTATATTTTTCTTTTTCTTTCCAAAAAATAATAATCTTACCTGTGTCATCGAATAAAGAAATCACATTAGTTTTTTCAATACCTCTTTCTTTGAGATTAGCCATCTCATTTTTAATTAATGAATATGCTGTAATGCTATCGGTCTCATATCTGTTCTGAGAATAAACATTCATACAAACTATTAATAATAAATATAATATGTAATTTTTCATAATTTTATTATCTTAAATATTTCCACCAATCGCACAAACACTATTCCATTTTTGAAGCTTGAACGAATTATTGGGTATTACATTGCTGTTAGATGAGATTATTATAAAGATACTTTATTATTTCTAAGAGCATATGTCTGATCGTCTCAGTCTCTATCTAAGTAAGACACTCGAATATTGACTAAATGCTCTTTAAATTGGTGCATATAATAAGTTACATATGATTTATTAAATAAATGATTATTAGCATTGTAAATCCGTTTTGAGCATTCTGCCAAGTCAGGAGACTTTGCCTTTACTTAGAAAATAAATAAGTCAGGGTAAAGTACTACTTATTACTAACTGTTAGGAATTGAGAGTTTATTTAATATTATTAAAAATAGAATACCCGAGCACCAAAGAGATAGAGCTGTACTTATAGGAGGATGCTCCACCATCTCCTAAATCTCTGGGAGCATATCGTAGCTGCACTTTATATCTATTCTTGTAATCGTATCCAATGCCAGCAGAAAAGCTGATACCAGAGCTAACTTTAAAATCATCTATATAGTCTTCATATACTATTTCTGAATTTAAAGGAATATCAAGTACTAATGCCCCATCAATAAAAAGCTTAGAATTCGTATTGAGAAACATATAGTGTCTAATTCCTAGAGGTACTTCTATAGATTGATAATTGACATCCATATTGGTAGTTAATGCTCCTGATGATTGCCTAAGAAATATAATGTCTTTATTACTATTAAAAGACTGATAAGTAGGGGTTAAAAATGCTGCCCACTTATTTCTGTTAAAAGCAAAAATGTATTCTGATTCTAGCCCTATTCTAAAAGTAAACTTGCTATCAAAATCAATGGTGGGAATATTATCTATGCGATTACTGACCTTTAAAGAATTAGCACTTATTCCACCAATTGCAGTAAGTTTAAAACGTCCTTTTTCCTGAGAATTCACAACATTAGATATGTCACCATTACAATTATTATACTTAAGGAAATACTTTGTTAAAGATTTTCTTTTGTATTCTGTACTTCTGACTTCTTTTAAAGAAATATTACTGCATTGCAAGTCTGTCCAAAGTTGGGTTTTGTAGTTTGTATTCGTTCTTTTAGTTGTTCCATCCAGATAGCTTTTATAAATCAATTGTTTGATCTCTGTTTCTTTTGTATGATAGAAATAACGAGTTAGGTTGCTTTGCTCATATATGTAGAGACTTGCCTTGTCTTCTATTAATTTTTTTAAGAATACAGTTTCTTCTATAAACTCAACTTCTTTATGCTTGCTTAGCTGATTGATCTGATTACTGGATTTATCAATATTGACTAAAAATCGTTTATATAAAGCCCCATTAGTAAGGCTAAATGCTTTAACAGTTTGTATTGATGCCGTTTTTAGAGTATCGTTTTCATTTATTTTATAAGAGAACGCAGTTGGATTATTTTTCCATCCTTCATTTTTTATAAAACAATTAATTTTCTCTCCGTTGTTTGTAATAAAATATCCGTTCTCAAATCTAATTTGTGAATAACAGTTATAACCAAAAAGTAGTAAAAGACTTATGAGTAGGTGTTTTTCATTTTTTAAATAGTATTTCTTTAAATTTTTTGCAATAGTACACTTATTTTTTATTCCAGATCACAAATTGATACAGCTTAAAAAAAAGAACATGGCGATTTCATAAATTCCTAAATAATAGTATGTTTTTTTCTTTATTGTGAGGTTTCAATATAATAGTGTCTCTTCTGTAGATTTTATTACCCTGTTTTCTCCACTTTTTTCTAATTAATTTTAAGTTTGTAGTGTTTATAGGAGTTTCAAAGGAAGTGTATAATGCTGCTAAAATGAGAGAAGGCGTCTGCTATTAATAAGCAATAGCCGATTTACGAGAGGATTTTTATAAGTGTTTTAAAAGAAAAAGTGTGCTTTATGCTACTGGTCTACTAAACTTTTGAACTGATAAAAAAAGCGATCGATGAGCCGAAGGTCTTCTGTGATGATCATGACAACACCTCTCATCTCGTGTCTAAATTCAATTTTTTTGTAGTATGAAGTAATTAAATCTTTCGGAAGTGCAACATCTATCAGGTATAGTCCATCTCTATCAGGTAAAAGGGAAATATGTTCTACTGTTCCTTGTAGCATTCCGAATTCATCATCGGGATAATTTTCTAGTTTGATATTTGCTTTTTGCCCCACTTTTATTTTACCAGAGTTTTGTGACGGGGCTTTAATTTTAGCAATATAAGAAGAGTTTTCTGATGGAATGATACTAAAAACTAAATCTCCTGCCAGCACTGTTTGATTCTCATTCCAAAAGTTCATAAAAGAAACACGACCTGTAATATCTGAGGTGAGTACATACTGTAACTCCCAATCTTTGATACTTTTCTTAAGCTGGTCAAAGGATTGTAATAACTTTGTTCTTAGATTAATTTCTTCTTTACGTTGGCTGATTTCTGTGCCTTTTGATGTTTTTGAAGCGGTACTAATACCTTCTGTAATCTGCGAAAGTTGCACATTATTACTTTCATAATCTCTTTCTGCCTGTAGATACGCTATTTTCTTACTTTCGAATTCTTGTGCTGATATAATTCCCTTATCAAATAAGCCTTTTTGCCTGTCAAAATCTCTTTTCTTAAAATCCAGTTCGGTTTTAGCGATTCTTTTTTGACCTTTTAGATTGGCTTGTCTTCGATATAATTCTGATAGCGATACTTGGTTGGCTAGCGATTCATTAGAAAAGGGTTGTAATTCTTTATTAAGAGAATATGCCAGATAATTGTTTTCAAATAATGCAAAACTAGTTTCTATATCCCCCAGAAACAATACTGGGATTTTATCTAAAGGAAAACTAATGTCCAGACTATTGATTGCTACACTATCTATCATTGATTTTAGCGTAAAAACATCCTGGTAATTTGCTGTATTTCTAATGATTGCTAATGGAGTGCCTTCTGGAACAATCTGCCCGTCCTCGACTAGAATTTTTTCGATTTCCCCTGTTACTTTTGCATATTCTTTTTGAGGTGGAACCTGTGCAGTTACTATTGCTTCTGCTTTTATAACATCTGGATATTTTATTAACCAGGATAAAAATAAGAGTAGTATGACCAAAGCAAAAATCAATACATTGCCCCATCGGATCATCCAATGCGGAACACGTGTCAGGATTTCCTGAACCTCCTCACTTCTTAATTGTATGTCATCTAAATGATCAGGCATCTTTTTGAGTTTCTACGTTTAATACATTGAAAAAGTTAAAAATTCAGGTTCCTAACTCTAATTGATTTTTAACTAAATGATAATAATTTCCTTTCTTTTTTACAAGCGCTTCATGGGTTCCTGCTTCTATAATTTGTCCTTTGTCTAATACTACTATCTGGTCTGCATTTCTTACGGTACTTAATCGATGAGCAATAACCATTACTGTTTTATTTTCGAAAAAGGTATTTAATTTTTCCATAATAACTTTTTCGTTATTAGCATCTAATGCTGAGGTTGCTTCATCAAAAAATAAGAATTTAGGATTTTTATAGACGGCCCGTGCAATAAATAATCGTTGTTTCTGCCCCGTACTGAGTCCTACACCTTCCATCCCTATTTTTGTATTATAAGATAGTGGCAATGATTCTATAAATTCTTTGATATTGGCAACATCTACCGCATGTGCTAACTTTTTTTTATCTATATAATCTTCTCCTATGGCTATATTATTAGCAATGGTATCATTAAAAATGTACCCTTCTTGCATCACTACACCCAGATGACCTCTCCAGGATTTTTGTGAGACTTTCTGTAAGTCATTAGTTCCTATAAGAATTTGCCCTTCATCAGGTTCATAAAATTTGAGAAGGAGCTTCATTAAGGTAGTTTTCCCACTACCACTAACTCCAACCACCGCAGTAATCTTATTGGAAGGAATAGAAAGCGATAGATTTTTTAAAACAGGTTTTTCTGATCCTATATATCTAAAACTTATGTTTTGTATATCAAACCCCGAATTCTCGGATACTTCTGATATTTTTTCATCTTCTGGTTGCTCTTCATCCTCTTTATTATGGATTTCGCCGAGGCGTTCCAGAGAGATCTGTGCATCTTGTAATTCTCTAAGAAAACTAATAAGTTGCGTAATTGGAGCATTTAATTGACCTACAATTGCCGTTATGGCAAGCATCATACCTATCGTAATTTCTCCACTGATCACAAGTTTAGCGGATAATACAATGATTAATATATTTTTTAATTCATTGATAAAACCAGATCCTACATTCTGATATTGCTCCAGTGCTAATCCTTCTACAGATACTTTAAACAGTTTTGCCTGCACAAACTCCCAGTTCCATCGCATTTTTTTTTCTGCATTGTGTAATTTGATTTCTTGCATTCCATTGACCAGCTCAATTACCCTGCTCTGTTCTTCGCTCACCTGAGAGAATCGCTTATAGTCTAGTTTTTTTCGCTTTTTAAAAAAAATCAGAATCCATGCAAAATAGAATATACTCCCTATTGCAAAAATGCCAAAAATAGAAAGGCTGTAATATATAAGTACGATACTAAATACGACCAGATTCACTAGTGAGAATAAAACATTAAGCGAAGACATTGTTAATATCCGTTCGATACGTTTATGATCATTAATACGCTGCAATAAATCTCCTGTCATTTTTACATCAAAGTATGAGATCGGCAGGTTCATCAGTTTGATAAAAAAGTCAGAAATAAGAGAGATATTAATACGGGTACTGAGGTGTAACAGAATCCAACTTCGTAATACTTCAATCAGCGTTCTGCCAATAAAAAGAGAAAGCATAGCGATGAGTACCAAATACACAAAATTAAGATCCTGATTCTGGATGCCTACATCTACAATACTCTGGGTCAAAAAGGGAGTTATTAATTGTAATAAACTACCTGCTATCAATCCTAAAATAAGCTGAAAAATAAACTTCTTATACTTAAAAAGATATTTAGATATAAATTTAAATCCAAATTTCTGATCTTCTTCATCCAGATCATCTGCATAGAATTTTGGGGTAGGCTCTATTAATAAAGCAACTCCTTCTTCTGTAGTTTCATCTGCATTATTGCCAATCCATGCTTTGATAAATTCCTCTTTGGTATAGGTGATGAGTCCGTGTGCCGGATCAGAAACATAGATGGTCATGCCTCCTTTTCGGGAAGTCTTAATATCAAATACAACTACATAATGGATTTTACGCCAATGAACAATACAGGGTAGGGGCACTTCTGTCAATTGATTCAATGATAATTTTGCACCAAGTGATCTGAAACCAATTTTTTCTACAGCATCACTTAATCCTAATAAAGAACTGCCTTCTCTGGTAGTCTCGCTGATCGATCTCAGCGTTGTCATGTTTAATGTCTTTCCATAATGCCTGGCGATTATTTTAATGCAAGTAGGACCACAATCTTTAGATTCAGCTTGTTTATAGAAAGGAAATTTGGGCATTAATTTTTGGATTTAGATGAATACTATAATTCATATGATGACAAAGTAAAACAATTCTTTTTTATTATTGTAGTACTAGATTCATTTTGACCCTATATACATTTGTGTGCGATAATACCGGCTTAAAAAATCATAACATACAAGTTCATAAAAACGTTGCCTGGATCTAAATGCTCTATTAACAAACATATGTATATAACTACTTATAAGATGGTCTGCTTGTATTTCTCCCGGATGCTTAGATAGATATTCCTGCACTCTTTTAACTTCTTCTTTATGAGCGCTGCTTTTAGTAAGTACTATTTTATAAATTGGCTCGTATGCAGAATTCTGACGGTTCACAGATAAAAAGTCTGATAATTCATCTTTTAAACCTTCATATTTTTTATTCAATTGCTTAACCAGCTTTTTATCTACCTGAAATTCTTTTTTAAAAGCTTTCTGATTCATGGTTGTTAATTGTAGTTTTTGGGCGTCTGTAAACTCAAAATCTTCTAATAATGTATCGATAGCTTTTAGAACAAATAAAAAATAAAGTGTCGGGTCTTCTATAAGGTCAAGTGCTTCTAGTATCATCATACTTTCCTTATAAAATAAAGTTTCTGAATTAGTTATATTTCTGGCTCCATATCTTTCTAATTCCCTGATATAAGTGTCTGTTTGTATTTTATAAACGATATCTGCGTCTATATAAGGGAGCAGTGATGCTTTTATTTGGTGTATCACAGGACCAATGTGCTGATTATTTTTGATATGAAATCTAATTCTAAGATGGAAATCAGGATCATTGTATCGTATAAAAAACCATGAGTCTATATAACCATCCTGTATTAATTTTTCTACTAGCGGTAGGATGGTATCTGATAATATCAGATCAGACGTTCTGTTACCACAATAAATTTTATAGTATAACCATTCTTCTCCAGTAATAAAGATCCTCTTGGTTTCTGGTGTATCCATGTATTCGTTAGCTTATTTGATTTTTTTTACCATTGGTTTTCTTACAACAGTAATTTTATGACAAAATGTAGCGTTCTAAGTAAAAGACATATTAGCTGTTTTTGTAAAATGAAATAATACATTCATTAGTAAAACCTTCGTCATTTCTATTTACCACGCATTTTTCTGAGAATAAAAACTCTATGAGCATGCAGGAAGCTCTGTTCTTTACGGTATCCAACCACATTCGTATGGAATCGATATTTTCCATATTGATAAGTAAGGTATTATCCCCATCTTTTAATTGAACCCTGCCGGGAATCTGTAACGATTTTCTCCATATCGTTATGGTTTCTATAAGATGTTGTTTTGATACAGTACGCAATTCAGTTAATTTATTTTTATGAATAATCCATCGGGCTTTTGATAGAATAAAATCTCCATATATAACTCTTGGTAAGAATTGATTTTTCTCTAATGCTGCTCCCCAGCTAAAACCGATACTTGCTCTTTTTTGTTGGGTTTGGAGGTCGCATAAGAATTGATAAATTGGCAGTGCATTGGCACTGTAATTATGTGCATTAGATAATCTGGGTACTATATAAGCATTCAATTTTTTAGATCGAAGTAGCATCTGTCCTCTATCAACAGAAATCATTAAATCATCAACAGGTATTTGGTTGTCTAATGGCAGGTTAGATTTTCCCAGATACGGGATTTCATAGTCTCTAATAGTAGATCGCTGTATTACATTCCCAATTCTGGATTCTGGCAGATGAATGATTTCTGCCACAACCTGCTCTTGATGCATTTCTTTTTCTTTATCTGCTATTTGCTTTACAATCTCAAGAATTTCAGGGTTTCCATTGGTAAATCTGCCTAAAAGATTGGTTGCAGAACTACCTCCTATAAAAGATAGTGTCATTTTCTCGACACCATCCTGATTAATTAGTTCTACAATGGTTGACATAGTATCAGGGAGATTATTCCAGTTTTCGGTAAAATCTGCGAGATCTGTATCTTTGATCTCTACTATGTATGCATTATTTTGTTGTGCTCGCGTTAACTTTTTGGCAAGTATCTGTTGCAGAGGAGTCCAAGATAAGGATTGCTCTTGTGTTTTTTTATAGTGAATATCGAGCCCATCGAGAAAAGGAGTTGTGTCTGAAGCGTCTTGCCCTTGAATATATCCGATTCCGATTTCTGTATCTAATGCGGTAGTAAGTGCAATTTCGCGACTTTCATACCTATTACTAAATGCTTTGATAAAACGACTCAGGTGATTTTCTGTAGATGCGTTTGTCATTTTATTCAATACAGACATCAATCTTTTGATCTTATAAGTCCACTTAATATCTAGTTGTCGTATAACAGTTTTAGGATATATATCTGTCTGAAATACATATTTTTGATCCATTGGTACATTAATCTGCTGTACTAATTTGATAAATTGGGTATATACTTTTATAGGATTGCCAAACTGTTGATCTATTTTCTGTAAAAAGTCTTGATATTCCGTTATTTGATGACAAAGATGAGTAGTATCAATATATTGCTGAAGGATTTCTTTCATTTGCTGTAAAAAATCGTCTCCACTAACAGATGGTTCCAATTCACTGATTAGAATTTGGTTTTCTATGAGTGTATGAATATAATCGGTCGCATCTTGTATGGTAATTTCATCATCTTGTATTAATACATCCACTAATTTATCTATAGTAACACCTGTTTTTGCGATTTCTATTACTTCTTGCAAATAAGACGTATGGGTAACTGCCTCCAGAGAATGCTCTCTACGATTCTGTTCAGTATATGTATATTCTACATAACGATATTGATTTCCAATTTTATATAGACTATTATTGGGAAACCAAGTTAATTGTTTTTTTATGTGTGGTTGTTGTTGAAATTCTTGCGAGCATGCCACCAGAAAGTTCATATCAAACCGCGTTTGCCGGATATAAGAGTCCAGATGATCGAGTTGGATATGAGTTTTTGCTCCCATAGTTCCTGCAGTGCATCCAGCAAATAGGCCAAAAGGTGTACAACGGCTGGTAATTCTGGCGATATATTTTAAAAAGGAGTGTTGTAATCTCTTGATAGTTTCAGGATCACTGATTTGATGATCCATCCATTTTTGGATTTCCTTGTATAATTCTGGTGAAGCTAAGAAAATAGCTTCTCTAATAATCTTGTTTCTCCAGGTTTCCTTATAAGTATCCGGATGGATTTCTGTTTCTTTAGTAATAGCCTCATAAAAATCTCTGGAAAATGCAGGAGTTCTAAGGCAAAAATGAGAAAATACTGCGTATGGATTTTTTGATTTCAAGGATTAATTGCTATTTGAATTGAATAAAAATACAATGCATACTATAAAATTCTGTGATGATTTGTTTGTAGTATAATTTTCTTAGTGCTTATTATTTCGTACTCATTACAGATGTTTTCCTTTCTCCCAACCATGCTTGCCCAGATATTTTTCTCCTGATTCCGTGGCACCTTCTTCAATAGAGGTTCCCATAGAATCGTTCCATCTGTTTAGAAATCCAAAAAGGGAAATTACTCCCAGCATTTCTACAATTTCACCTTCATCCCAATATTTTTTGAGTTCTTTTTGTATAGCATCATCCACCGAATTAGGTACTATAGATGCTGCTAAAGAAAAATTCAAAGCTGCACGTTCTGCATCATTGAATGCAGGATGTGTCTGATACTCCCAGATATTATCTAATTGCTCTTGTTCTGCACCATAACGCTCTGCAGCTCTAATGGCATGTGCCTGGCAATATCTACAACCAGTAGCATTACTACTTACCCAGGCAATCATTCGCTTTAAGGCTGAGGTTACACGTCCTTCATTAGCCATTACGGCTTTATTAAGATTAATAAATGCTTTAGAAATAGCAGGGCGTCGCTGCATGGTTAAGACTGAATTAGGACAAAAGCCTAGAGTTTCGTTAAAGAATTCAGCTAATTCTTTAGTTTCCTGATCATGATCGGCAGACAAAGGTGTTACTAATGGCATAAATATGTGTTTTCTGAGTTTGTTTTATTGTATGGTAAAGTACAAAACTAAAAACAAATAGAATCTGGTGTGTATGTTTTTTGTACTTTGGATTTTTAATATATCCAGAAGTATTGTACCCATGAGATGGACGCTGAAACCAAAACCTAAAAGAAGTGTAATAGATAAACTATCAGAGGCATTGAATGTTGATGTAGTAATTGCTTCTTTATTAGTTCAGCGAGGTATTGAGACCTATGAAGAAGCTAAACAATTTTTTAGACCCTCCTTACGTGATTTACACGATCCTTTTTTAATGAAAGATATGGATCTTGCAGTTGCCAGAATAGAAAAAGCCATGGCAAATCATGAAAATATAATGGTATATGGAGATTATGATGTGGATGGTACTACCTCTGTAGCCTTGATGTCTTCCTATCTGGCAACAATATCCTCTCAGGTAACAACCTATATTCCTGATCGATATGGAGAGGGATATGGTGTTTCGTATCAAGGAATTGACTATGCGTCAGATAATGATATTACCTTGATTATTGCATTGGATTGTGGAATAAAAGCGATTGAAAAAGTTGCTTATGCTAAATCAAAAGGAATTGATTTTATTATCTGTGATCACCACAGACCCGGAGATCAAATTCCGGATGCTGCTGCAGTTTTGGACCCTAAACGTGAAGATTGCAAATATCCATATAAAGAATTATGTGGATGTGGAGTAGGGTTTAAGTTAATTCAGGCGATAGGTATGGGTATGGGACAAACGATACAAGACTTATTAGTATATCTCGATCTGGTAGTTACTGCTATTGGTGCTGATATTGTGCCAATTACAGGAGAAAACAGAATATTAGCATATTATGGATTACAGGTAATTAATAAAAATCCAAGAATTGGTTTTAGAGCCATGCTTTCTCAGGTAAAAAAAGAAGCCCTTACCATTACAGATGTTGTATTTATTATTGCACCCAGGATTAATGCAGCAGGAAGAATGAAACACGGATTACACGCAGTGAATTTATTGACCGAAGAACGTTATGAAAGTGCATTGCAATTTGCTTCAGAAATTGAAACGTATAATAGTGATCGAAAAGATGCAGATAAAAGTATTACTGCAGAGGCTTTGACACAAATACTTAGCAATAAAGAAGAGAAAGGGAATACGACCGTAGTGTATGAAGAAGATTGGCATAAGGGTGTGATTGGAATCGTAGCTTCCAGACTTATTGAGACCTATTATCGTCCAACCTTGGTTTTTACAAAAAGTGGTGAAAAACTTGCCGCATCTGCAAGATCGGTAAAGGGTTTTGATGTCTACAATGCCTTAGATGCCTGTTCAGAACATATTGAGCAATTCGGAGGACATAAATATGCAGCAGGATTGACACTGGGAATACATCAATACAAAGCTTTTAAACAAAAATTTGAGGAAGTTGTATCAAATACAATAGATAAAAAATTATTAACTCCGGAAATACAAATTGATACTCCCTTAGAATTGGATCAAATTACGCCTAAGTTCTTTCGGATTCTCAAACAATTTGGTCCCTTTGGTCCTGGAAATATGACTCCTGTTTTTATGACAGAAAATGTAAACGATACCGGATATGCCAGGTGTGTGGGAGCAGATGAAAAACATTTAAAATGTAAGGTGAGAAAAAATGGGTTAGAAATGAATGCTATTGGTTTTAATCTGGGGTCAAAATATACTTCGGTTACCGATGGACAACATTTTAAAATAGCATACACTATAGATGAAAATCATTGGAATGGTGCCGTGTCATTACAGTTGATGTTGAAGGACATTAAATAATTGTAGTGAATGAGAATACTCGTTAGGACAAAGAAGTATGATAAAGTAATCTTTTGTTTTATAGTAGAAATTTGAATAAATAACTACCTCCTAAATACCGTTATCTATATTGGTGTTACAAGTGATTTATGAAAGAGGGTATATCAACATAAAATAAAATTTTTCAAAGGGTTCACCGCTAGATATAATTGCGAAAAACTGGTTTATTTTGAAGAATTTGATTCTATTACCAAAGCAATAGCTCGTGAAAAACAACTAAAAGAGGGGAATCGAAAACGAAAAATTGACTTAATTAATAAGGGTAATGCTAATTGGAAGGATTTATCAGATGAATGGGTATTCAACATTGATTAATAATATACAGATTGCTTCGCTGCGTTTTTACTATGCTTGCAATGATGTTAGTGTTGTCATTACGAAGAGGTAGAATGCAATAGTCTATTGATCCCAAATTGAAAATATTGAACAGATTACTTGGCTATGCTTTACTGCGCCCGCAATGACGTTGACATTATTACATTTCAATTAAAATTATCTATTCTTATTTAGACTAAGTATAAATAATTTATTATTTTTGGTGTAAATGAAATGTATTATGGATGCTATTAATAAAATATACAGTAATGAGGTAGGGATTTCTTTTTTTTGGAAAAAAGAAGAGCATATGGAAACCCGAAGAGTTCAAATGGTGTTTAGAGATATTGGATTTTTATTGACACTCCACGAATTAAAAGAATTTTCTAAAGGGTGTACTAATGCTAAGGCTTCATACAATTGCAATCAGTGTGCAGATCATCAACATTGCAGGTCATTATTGCTTAGAACTCCATCAGAGAAAATAGACTTAGCGGTAAGCATAGATGAATTAGATCAATTACAGGAATTGATTAATACGACCGTTTTTAGAGTGTCACTAAAAAATTGGGTTCAGAATCTATGTCTTAATTAATAGGTAGAATTTACGTTATACCTGCCTACTATAAAAATGCATTAGTTTAAAAAATCCAGAATTTTATAGGAAACTTCTTCTGATTTGGTTTCCTGAATAAAATGTTTTTCATCAATTAAATGAATGTCTTCTTGATCAACTTTTAGTGCATTTATCACTTTACTTTGCTGTGGTGTCCATTGTAGCATCGTATCGTGAATACCCCAAATTACTGCAACAGGAATATCGATATTTTCAAAAACTAAAGAATAGTCAGGAAAGTAATTACAGGTTCGAGTAAAGAAATAATACATTCCGTCTGTTTTACCTTCTAATAATGGTGTTTTATACCCTTCTACATCAATTTCATTTAAGGTATTTTCTTGTAAGCCTTCTTTAAATAGTGTTCTGAGTAATACATTGGTAGTGATTCCGTTACGATATGACCACATTGCAGTTTTGGCAGCGGCTCCCGGACTAAATCGGATCGGTGGGTGAAATCCTTCTTCATATATAATCGTATTCAGTACAATAAGTTCTTCGATTCGTTTTGGTGCCTGATTCATAAGCTCCCACGTCCATATACCTCCTACATCGTGCATTACGTGCGACCAGTATTCTATACCCAGACCATCCATAAGTGCCAGTAACCGAGTTGCATGTTCCTTTTCACTATAAATTTTATATCCCTCTGGAGCATCACTGGAGCCATACCCCAACATATCAGGAATAATTACTCTATACCCTCCTGCTACTAATGGATTTATCATTTTTCTGTATAACCATCCAGAAGTAGGTACGCCATGCAGGAGGACAATCACAGGACCAGTACCTTTATCTATATATTTTATAATTCCATCTTTAGTAGGAAAGGATTTTTGCTCATTTCTAAATGTCTCATAGGTCATTTGACCTCTTCTAGCGGTTGTACTTTGATATGGTTTGCAAGAAAATAATAATACTCCGATTAAAAGTAACAAGTAACGTTTTCCCATAGAGAATGATTTAGTGAAGTGGCAATTTACTAAATTCATTTATTAAATTGATCTAATAAGAATTTTCCAAAAATAAAATAAAGGAATAATACCATAAATCCTCCGATAAATAAACCATTGGTAAGAATCGTAGCAAATTCATATTTTAATGTAATTAATACAACACAAATAATGAATTGAACAAGAGCATAGATGATATTACCTTTAGGACTGTATCCAAACATACCTAAAAATTTAGTTTTTGTGATGCCAAAAATGAAATGTGGCATTGCATTGGCAAGAAATGCGCCTATTAAAAAGTCTATTATATCCATATGGTTTAATCTATTTTTTTAATAGTAATACGGTTTCCATTAAAACTGAAATGGTCACCGATTTTTTTTCCTAGTATTAATTTACCAATAGGTGTATTAGCAGCAATAGCAAAATAAGGTTTCTCATCAACAATTAATTTTCCAACAGAGGCACTTAAAAAATAGCTGCTTTGAGAGGTAGTTACCAGGCTCCCTAATCTAACTATTGTAGATACCGCAGTGATGTTAATTTTAGCAATGATCTCTAGTACTTTCTGAACCTCTGCTAACTGTGCTCCCGCTTTTTCTCGTTCTAATTGTATCACGGCACGACCGGTCTCATGTTTGTCACCTGCAGAACTTTTGGTTTCTGAACTAAGAGATTCTTCAATATTAGCAATCATATGTATAATTCTGTCCAGTCTCTGATTTGCATGACTCTGACACTGCCGTAATAATTCTTCTTTAATTTGATCAAGCTGCATAGTACTATTTCTGGTCTAAGGCTAAAGTACCATAATTACGCATTTGTTTGATAATCCAGATCTTTCTTTTTTGGATATAATCGGATGGAGGATGGGCGCTATATTTTAGGGGATTGGGTAAAATAGCAGCGATGGCTGCTGCTTCATAAGCTGTGAGGTTCATCGCAGGTTTATTAAACCAAAAGTGAGCAGCTGCTTCTGCACCATAAATTCCATTTCCCATCTCAATACTGTTTAGATATACTTCCAGAATCCGTTCTTTTGTCCAAAATGTTTCTATCAAAAAAGTAAAATACGTTTCAAAACCTTTGCGAATCCAACTACGTTGTGGCCATAAAAATACATTTTTTGCAGTTTGTTGTGAAATGGTGCTTGCCCCACGGAGTGTTTTTCCAGAGGAATGCGAATGGATTACTTTTTCTATAGCTTCTGTATCAAAACCATGGTGTTTGGTGAATTTTTGATCCTCGCTACAGATGATAGCTAACTGAAGGGGTTTTGCTATGTTTTCTATAGGTACCCATTGATGGGCTACAAAACTGTTTTTGGACTGAAAATTACGAATAACCATCAATGGAGTGCCTGGTACAGGAACCCATTTGTATATAAGTACCCAGAAAACACTTAGTAGCACAAATGCTACTATCATCTTTAGGATCAAACGAATTAGTTTTTTCACAACTATTTTTTTATAAAAGATCTGCTAATTCTGTACCAATCAGACTTCCTATTGCCACACCCATTCCACCCAGACGTACTCCACAAAACACATGGTCAGAAATTTGCTTAACAATAGATTTCTTCTGATGGTCAATCCCCATAATTCCACTCCAGCGGTGCTCAATTTCAAAATCAATAGCAGGCAAAATAATATCTACTAACATGTGTTTAAGTTTTTGTTGCACCCGCATTGTTTCGCCAAACTCTGTTGTTTTTTCTGTTTTAAAATCTAAGTTCCTGCCACCTCCTAGTAAGATCCGATCATGAATATTTCTAAAATAATAATAACCTCTATCCAGATGAAAAGTACCTTTAATCTTTAAACCCTTAATTGGTTTTGTGATTAGTACTTGTGCTCGTGCAGGTTCTGTATCGGCAATGCCCAGTTGTGAGGCAAAACCGTTAGTAGCGATTAATAATTTATTTGTAGTAAGCGTAAATTGATCTGTTTTTACGGTAACCCCTGTATTTTCATTTTGATAGGATTCTACAGTACAGTTATTTATTATTTTAATGTTAGAAGCTTGCACTTTTTGTAATAAAGCATCCATCATATTACCAGTATCAATTTGCCCTTCTAATTGATTAAGGATCGTATAAGGTAGAATATTGGTAAAGTTAAAAATATTCTCTTTTCTTAAAAAGACAGGTTTTTTAAAAATAGGTTTTAACAAGCTGTTCAATTCTTCTATGTTCGACAAGCAGGAAGTATATAACGCAGTATCAGTTTTAGTAAAAAGTTCATAACCGCCATGTAGTTGATAATCGATAGCTTTATCTCCCAGGTTTTTTCGTAATAATTGAAGACCTTCATATCGCTTTTTGATCAAATGAAGTACTTCTTCCTGAGTATGTGTCTGGAGATCATCAAGGATTTCTGATAAACTACCAAAACAAGCAAAACCTGCGTTTTTAGTACTGGCACCATTTGGAAACATACCTCTTTCTAAGATTATAATTTTAGCTTTCGGGAATTTATGCCTTAATCTCAATGCACAATTGAGTCCTACAATACCACTACCGATGATTGTAAAATCTATGTTTGCTAACCAGGTTTTGTATTCCCAATAACTTAAAGTCATTTTTTTCTTGCTTTAGGAGGTATAAGAGATGATATATGGTGTTGAATTATGGTTGATAAGAGCGTGCTATTAAGTTCGGATAAGCTCAAAAAAAAGCCTCACTATTGAGGCTTTTTTATTATTCTGTTGGTTCTTCCATTTCAAAATCTTCCATAAATTTGGTGGTATAATTTCCAGCAATATAATCTGGATGATCCATCAATTGTCTATGAAAGGGTACGGTAGTTTTTATTCCTTCTACTACAAATTCATCTAAGGCTCTTTTCATCTTATTAATAGCCTCTTCACGGGTTTGTGCAGTGGTAATTAATTTAGCAATCATAGAATCGTAGAAAGGAGGGATAATGTATCCGCTATATACGTGTGTGTCAATTCTAACTCCATGTCCACCAGGAATATGAAGGTTTGTTATTTTACCCGGAGAAGGGCGAAAATCTTTATAAGGATCTTCTGCATTGATTCTACACTCAATAGAATGTAATTGCGGGAAATAGTTTTTTCCTGAAATAGGGATTCCTGCAGCGACTAAGATTTGTTCTCGTATTAGATCGTAATCAACGACTTGTTCTGTAATAGGATGCTCTACCTGTATACGGGTATTCATCTCCATAAAGTAGAAGTTACGATGTTTATCTACTAAGAATTCTACAGTTCCTGCTCCTTCATATTTTATATATTCTGCGGCTTTTATAGCAGCAGCTCCCATATCATTTCTCAATTCATCTGTCATGAAAGGAGAAGGAGTTTCTTCTGTTAATTTTTGATGTCTGCGCTGTACAGAACAATCTCTTTCTGATAAGTGACAGGCTCTGCCATTACTATCTCCAACGACTTGAATTTCTATATGACGTGGCTCTTCTATAAGTTTTTCCATATACATAGCATCGTTACCAAAAGAGGCTGCGGCTTCTTGTCTGGCGTCATCCCAGGCTTTTCTCAGGTCCTTTTTGGCCCAAACGGCACGCATTCCTTTTCCTCCGCCTCCCGCAGTTGCTTTAAGCATCACGGGGTATCCCATCTTTTTTGCAAGTTTTTCAGTTTCCTCAAATGTATCAAGGATTCCATCACTTCCCGGGATGGTAGGTACTCCTGCAGCTTGCATTGTAGCTCTTGCAGAAGCTTTATCTCCCATTTTTTCAATCATTTCTGCACTAGCACCGATAAATTTTATCTTATGTTCTTCACAGATTTTGGAAAATTTAGAATTTTCTGATAAGAATCCATATCCAGGATGTATTGCATCAGCATTGGTAATTTCTGCTGCCGCAATAACATTAGACATTTTAAGATATGATTCATTACTAGGTGCGGGACCGATACAAACAGCTTCATCAGCAAAACGTACGTGTAAACTTTCTGCATCTGCAGTAGAATACACCGCTACCGATTTTATACCCATTTCTTTGCAGGTTCTGATTACACGCAATGCAATCTCACCTCTATTTGCAATTAGAATTTTTTTAAACATAACGTTACTAATTTAAAAATCTCAAATTCCAAGCTCCAAATACTATTATAGTATTTCGTTTTGTTAATTGGAATTTTAAAATTGGGTTATGATGGGTCTACTAAAAATAGAGGCTGATCAAACTCTACAGGAGAGGCGTCATCCACTAAAATTTTAACTACTTTACCAGAAACTTCACTTTCTATTTCATTAAAAAGTTTCATTGCTTCGATAATACAAAGGACATCTCCTTCTTTTATACTATCTCCAACTTCTAGAAAATTGGGTTTATCTGGAGAAGGCTTCCTATATAGTGTTCCTATGATTGGAGACTTTATAGTGATATATTTAGAATTGTCTTCTGCAGCATCAGTAGCAGCTGGAGTTACTGGAGTCTGAGACTCTACAGGTGTAACCACTGGTACTGGTTGGGCAGGAACCGCACTATTCACAGGTATTTGTTGAACAAAAGCTGTTTCTTTAGTATCTTCTGATCCGGTTTTAATGGTGATTTTTATATCATCCATTTCCAATTTAACTTCGCTAGCCCCAGATTTAGCCACGAATTTGATTAAATTCTGAATTTCTTTTAAATCCATAATGTTGGGTATTGTGTGTTTAATTGTTTAGGAATTGTAGGCCCATTTTAAAAAAATAGAACCCCAGGTAAATCCTCCACCAAAGGAAGCAAAAACCAGGTTATCCCCTTTTTTGAGTTGCTTTTCGTAATCACTTAGTAATAATGGTAATGTGGCTGAGGTTGTATTACCATATCGTTGGATATTCATAAGGACTTTCTTATGATCGAGTTCCATTCTATTGGCGGTAGCATCAATAATGCGTTTATTAGCCTGGTGTGCTACAAGCCAATCTATATCTTCTCCAACAAGGTTGTTGCGTTCCATGATTTTAGAACTGGCATCGGCCATATTAGAAACAGCATATTTAAATACAGTTTTTCCATCTTGTTGAACAAAGTGTTGTTTATTAGCAACAGTTTCTTCAGAAGGTGGTAGTAAAGATCCACCTGCTTCTATTTTCAGAAATTCTCTTCCGATACCATCAGAGCGCAAATATTCATCTTGTAATCCTAATCCTTCTTCATTAGGTTCAAAGAGCACTGCACCACCACCATCACCAAATATGATGCACGTCGTACGATCCGTATAATCTATAATAGAAGACATTTTATCGGCTCCAATTAATAGCACTTTTTTATACCTTCCCGCTTCTATATAACTGGCTGCTGTGGACATACCATATAAAAAGCTGGAACAAGCGGCTTGTAAATCGTAAGAGAAAGAATTAGTTGCACCAATTTGAGAAGCAGCATAGGCAGCAGTAGAAGCCACTAAAAGGTCGGGAGTTGCCGTAGCAAAAATGACCATATCGATTTCTTTTGGATCGATATTTCTCTTAGCAATTAAATCTTCAGCAGCTTTAATCCCTAAGAAGGAGGTTCCCTTATCAGGGTCTTTTAATATTCTACGTTCTTTGATACCTGTACGAGTGGTAATCCATTCATCGTTAGTGTCAACTTTTGTTGCTAATATATCATTAGTTAACACATAGTCCGGCACATAAGCGCCTACAGCTGTAATAGCGGCTGTGATTTTACTCATATCTTGATTTTAGTTTCATCTGAATCTTCTGTTTTCCTTAGTAAACAGGGATTAATATCAATAAATTGGGTGGCTCCATTTCACGAACAACAGAACAAAAACGGCTAAAAAGTCGTCGAAAATACTAAATTACATGCAAATATGGCGCAAAATAACTTGATTTTGACACATATTCAACTAAAAACAACAAAACTCTCACTTTTGTGAGAGTTTGTATAAAATTTTAACAGAAGAAAAAGGATTATGCCGCTTCCTCTTCAGTGTTGTCTATGATCACCTGACCACGGTAATATAATTTACCTTCAAACCAATGTGCTCTATGGTATAGGTGTGCTTCTCCAGTTGTAGGATCTGTAGCAATTTGTGGTACAGTAGCTTTATAGTGAGTTCTTCTTTTATCTCTTCTCGTTTTCGAGATTTTTCTCTTAGGATGTGCCATTTGTAGGTGTTATTTATCGTTTAATAAGTTTTTTAATTTGTCCCAGCGGGGATCTGTTTCCTCGCTATCATTTTCTAATGTTTCTTCTTTTAGACTTAATTCTTCTAATTTTTGTAGTATATCTGATTGTAATGTTCCATCTTCTACTCCCGGATGAACCCGTTTAGAGGGAACTCCTAAAACAATAAGCTCATAAATATATTGCTGAACGTTGATCTCATATTCTCCATACGGAATAATCAGGATTTCTTCGTTCTCATCATTATATACTTCTCCAAATTTGATAACCAGAAAAAAGTTATTACTTATTTCCAGATCAAATGGTTCATTAGTGACGTCACAATTCACATTAACAGTGCCCTTAGCTTTAAAATGAAGCTCGAACATCGTTGTTTTCTTAGTAAACTCTAAGTCAACTATTATTGCGGATGCATTAAAATCATCATACTCAAAATGTTCAAAGAACGCGTTTCCAATTTGATAATTAAACTGGTGTAATCCTTGCTTCAGCCCAACAAAAGGAATAGTAAACTCTTTTAGTGGTTTCATCTCATCATCAGTTTCGATTCTTTACCAATTTGGTAAAGGCGGGTGCAAAGATAACAAAAAAATAGTATGAAAGCGTTTTTGTAATTAAAATTATATCAGAAAGTTAGTCATTATTGATTTTTTTGACATACGTGATTTAGAGATCACTACTGCATTAGGATCAATGTAATAGCTATTTGTTATTTCTGTTTTTATATTGTGGTGGTTTACGAGGTTGTCTCTTTAATACATTTTTAGTAAGTTCTTGATATTCTTTTCGGTTTTTGAAGATTTCTATTGCAGAAAATACGGCTTCTTTAAAAGATCCTTCATCTGCCTTGTTTTTTCCTGCAATCTCAAAAGCAGTACCATGATCCGGAGATGTACGTATTTTAGTGAGTCCTGCGGTATAATTTACTCCTTTCCCAAAAGACAATGTTTTAAACGGGATAAGTCCCTGATCGTGATAAGAGGCTATAATCGCATCAAATGTTTTATAACCATCTGACCCAAAAAAGCTATCGGCCGCATAAGGCCCATATACTAGTTTACCTGATTCCTGAATCTTAAGAATTGTTGGCTTTAACACTTCTTCATCTTCTTTGCCAATGACACCATTGTCTCCACTATGAGGATTGATCCCTAATAAGGCTATTTTTGGTTTACTAATACCAAAATCTTGTTGTAAGGCCATGTAAATCGTTTTTATTTTTTGCTCAATCAACGCTGGTGTAATGGTGTTGGCTATATCTTTAATGGCTACATGATCGGTGAGCAGTCCCACCTTGAGCGTATCAGTAATCATAAACATCAAGCTGTTTCCTTCCAGCTCCTGATCGAGATAGTCGGTATGCCCGGGAAATTTAAAATCTTCTGACTGGATACTACTTTTATTAATGGGTGCGGTCACCAATACATCTACTTCATTCTTTTTAAGAGATTCAGTGGCAGCTTTCAATGATTTGATTGCATATGCCCCTATCGAGTGATCTTCTTGTCCAAAATTGATATTGACATTTTCTCTCCATACATTGAGTACATTTATTCTACCATCCAGAATTTCAGAAGTTTTATCTATACCGTGTAATTTAGGATTGATATGATACTGTTTTTTTAAAAAAGAAAGGATTTTTATAGATCCAAAAATGACAGGTGTACAAAAATCAAGCATTCTTGGGTCCTCAAATGTTTTTAGAATCACTTCACTGCCTATGCCATTAAGATCACCAATGGATATTCCAACTCTTATTTTTTCTTCTTTCTTCATTATAATCTACTTTATGCCTATTTTTGAAATCTGGCCTCCACTATATATACCAGGAAACTAGAAATTGTAAGATCACAAATTTAGCTAAATAATTTGCATTTATGTTTACAGGAATCATCGAAGAATTAGGAACTGTTGTTAATCTCGTCTCAGACAAGACAAATCTTGATATAACGGTACGTACTAATTTTACTTCAGAACTTAAGATTGATCAAAGTGTAGCTCATAACGGAGTTTGCCTTACTGTCGTCTCTATCCACGAGGATACATATACAGTTACGGCTATAAAAGAAACATTGGATAAAACAAATCTTACAAATCTTACTATAGGAAGTATCGTTAATCTAGAACGAGGAATGAAGCTTGGAGACCGACTGGATGGTCATATTGTGCAGGGTCATGTAGATCAAACAGCTATATGTACCTCGATAAGAGAGGCGGATGGGAGTTGGTATTTTACATTTGAATATGATCCGGCGTTACACAACATAACAATAGAAAAAGGTTCTGTCACTGTGAATGGCGTAAGTCTTACGGTTGTGAATTCACAAAAAAACGATTTTAGTGTAGCTATTATTCCTTATACATATGAGCATACTAATTTTCATACTTTTAGTCAAGGTACTGTGGTGAATTTAGAATTTGATGTGATTGGTAAATATGTAAAAAGAATTACAGAAATAGGGTAGCAGTAAAGTTATAGATGATGGCAAGAGGTATATGGGTGATAATAACGTGTGTGGTTTTTGCTTCATGTACCGATACGAATATTCTTTTTACGACTGATTTTGAAGATCAGCATATAGGGGAGTCCCCCGGTTTTCCATGGACTAAAATAGGTCGTGGTATTGTTGTGATTGATACAACAAAATCATATAGTGGAAATCAATCTGTTCATTTTACCACGGGAGAAGGATATGAGCAAGGTGCATTGATTGGTATTGATCATATTTTTCCTTTACCAAAGAATTCATACTATGGGAGTATGTATATGTACGTTCAGGAAGCCTCTCCTGATGGTATACACTGGACAATGATTCAAAGCTCAGGAAAAGTGCCTAACCAAAATTTCTCATCAGAAATACGATATGGAGGACAGCACAACAAGAAATTAATGGCCAATTATGATACTAAAGGAGTAAAAAGTGATTGTTGGCAGCATAGTGAGGAAAAAATTCCGGAAAAGAAATGGTTTAGAGTTCAGTGGTTTTTTGATGGGACTCAAGATCATATGAAATTATGGTTAGATGGTACATTGATAGAAGCTATTACAGTAAAAAAAGAAGGAGCAGGTTGTGTATCTGATGAAATTGCAAATCAATGGAAATTTCCTTTGATAGAAAATGTATTCCTGGGTTGGGTAGATTATCAAACGGGTGGAGGTCCACGTGAGGTGTGGATTGATGATGTCATAATTTCGACTAAAAAATTATAGAAGTAGAAGGGATCGGACACTTATATTTTTTTTAAAAAAAGGTAACATTTTGTAAGTAAGAGACACTAGTTAATAGAGAGGATGATAATCTAGATGAAAAAAAACTACTTTTTGCAAATGATTCAGGATGTGAGGCAACGGGAAACTGTGACCTTACATGCTAATATTCTTAAAATTGATGATGCTTCTGCCGAGCAGGTTATTGATTTTCTGAATCAGGAATATACTCAGGAGACTTTAGAATACTCTGGTGATGCTCCTCCATTTGACAGAGAGGCAGCGATTTGGGCTGCAAAAACAATCTATGTCGTTGCCCAATTAATACTATACCGGGAACATAAAGAAGCAGTATTAGCATCCCTATTACCGGATTTTAAGCAAGATATAACACCGGCAGCCATACTATCAGCTGATCTTTGTTTGCGATTTTTACCAGAAATGATCAAACAATTAAAAGCTTTTGATACAGAGGATGCCATCATTCCTTTATTAGATGATATTATGGTAGTGTGGCATTATTCTGGTGTTGACCATTCTCCGGATATAAGTTTACTGAATTTTAATACGATACAAAGAGATCGTTGTTTGCTTCAAATGTATACAGAGCGAATTATTCAGTATAAGAACATACAGTTGGCAAAACATACTCTGTTTTATCCATTGATAGCAGCCCAGTTAGGCGGTCTATCGGATGAGTTATGGAGTGATTTTAAGAAAATAACAGTTAGTGATGAACACAGTTAAAAAGTTAAATTCGGTTTTAGACTCCGTAAAAGCATCTTTTATAGGTAAGGATGAGATTATTGATTTATTAGGTATCAGCTTAGTGGCACGAGAAAATGCGTTTCTTTTAGGACCGCCGGGAACTGCTAAAAGTGCTATTATCCGATCCCTGTCAGATAGTATTAAAGGAGGAAAAAACTTTGAGTATTTATTGACTCGTTTTACAGAGCCTAATGAAATTTTTGGACCTTTTGATATCCGAAAACTAAAAGAAGGAGAATTAGTTACAAATACAGAAGGAATGATGCCAGAGGCAGCAATGGTATTTTTTGATGAAATTTTTAATGCCAATAGTGCTATTCTTAATAGTTTGCTGATGGCGTTGAATGAAAAAATATTCAGAAGAGGGCGCGAAACAAAAAAACTACCCGCCCTGATGTTTGTAGGAGCCAGTAATGTATTACCAGAAGACGAAGCATTAAATGCATTGTTAGACCGTTTTCTGATCCGTGTACGTTGTGATTATGTTGATACAGATGTGCTGGAAGAAGTGCTGATTGCTGGATGGAAGCTAGAGACCACTACTGCCAGTGAGAAACCATCGATTACGCCAGATGAGATTTTGCAATTACAACACGAGAGCAAAAAAGTGGATCTTTTACCAATAAGAAAGCAATATGTAGATCTTATTCATAACCTTAGAAATACGGGAGTTAATATATCTGATAGAAGAGCAGTAAAAGTTCAAAACCTGATGGCTGCAAGTGCTTTAATGTGTAATCGTACCGCAGCCAATGTATCAGATCTATGGGTATTAAAATATATATGGGATACAGAAGAGCAGATCGAAATATTAGCAGGGATTATTGATACTATTATCGAAAAAGATGATTCGCCCCAAGCGCACCCTCAGGCATTATTTAATAAAGTGCCTAATGCAGAGGAGCTTATAAAAGAGGTAACCCATCTCACTGACAGATGGCAAGCAACAGATTTGTCATTTGAAGAACAGAATGTAATCAAAGATAAATTGCGATATGTGCAGAATCGTAGTAATTGGATTAAAAATAAAGAACATAAACAACATATCCAGCAAGCCATAGAATCTTTATGGCAACTGATACTTAAGACCATTTAATGAATCCGGTATATTATTTATACATCAAAAAAGTATATAAAAATGATCTGGGAAAGATCAGGCATTGGGATACACTGACCGTTGCTTTTGATCAAGGAGATATTTGGGTGAGAGGGTTTGATGAGGTTCAGATAAACTCCATTGAAATAAAAGGGATACCTTATAAAAGCTTATTCTATGAAAAGGATGGTAAACTATATCTTTTACATAGCCAGTTGCCTGATCAACATATACCATCAGTATTATGGACGCCTATAGACAGAGCATTACCCATAGAACTTCCTGCATATAATCATAATTATTTTGGGAGTAAGGAGGCAATTAACATGCAATTGATACCTTCAGAAAACGAAAGAGAAACAGCGGCTGTAATATGTGCTGTAGATAGTTTACAACAGTATATAGAAACTGCTCCAGCCATACGATTAAAAAAATTAATGTGGGTGTTATTGAATAATAATGATGTATTGATAATTGGGACACCTGTTCTCCCTATCACAGGAACTGCCTATTGGAGACACTATGATTTTCTGATTCCTGCAGGTTATGATTTTGATTTGTCAATTTTTACAGAAATGTTACACCAGAAAATGAATGTTACAAAAGATACATATGTGATATGGAATACTAATAACACCTGGTTTTCAGTCCTAAAAGAAGTGTTACAACCACTTACCAGAGGATCATTTAGAATGACATTAAACAGATTTTCTGAACTATAAAGAGCTATGTTTTACGACTATTTTCAATCTTATGAAGATTATTTCTGGCAATGGGAAGACCAAACCACGGTGTTAGCCATTCCGGATGGTAATACTATTGCTTATAAGGAGCTTATTGTTCAGACACTGGATAAGCTTTCGCTACAGGGAATACCTCCTTTTGGGGCCTTAATAATGGCAATTATTGCTACAAATGCTACGGGAAAAACAGATATCAAAAAGATTGCTGAAATAGGAGATACAAAAAGACATTTTAGCGATGCATATGCATTTTTGAGTGTATTGACAGCGCTTCCAGAGACGTATAAAACAGGAGAAAAAAGAGTGCAAGTATTACAAGCGATATTTGAAGAATGCCATAATAGTATCTCTCATAAGAAGTCGCAACAAATCCTTATGGATTATAAATTAAAAAGATATAATAGTTATAAGCTTTCTGAAAAAGCGGTATTTAACCAATCTAACTTCAGTAAAGACTTACAGGTGATTAGTTTGTTGTATCGCAAGTATACTAGTGCACAACAGATTATTGATAAAATAGTCGCTTTGCCGGAGCTTGAGGAATCTATACTATTAGAAAAAGGGCAACACGCAGGAAAAGAAGATTCTGATCTGGTTTCACAATTGATTGAAGATGACCATACGTTTCAGGTAGGATCATTAATCAAAAGAATATGGGGAGGGTTACATATCCCAATTCATAATGCGCAACCTAGTCAGCAATCGCTGGGAGGTGTTTCTGATTTAACTAATAAGGGAGAATTTGATCAATTGTTGATATCAGAATATGCTAATGATGATCTTATATTTTTATCCAGATTGGCCAATCTCGAAGCATTGTATATGCAGCGCGAAGCTCCACCCACGGATACGGATCAACCCAGAATCATTTTGATAGATATTTCTTTAAAGAATTGGGGAACTCCAAAAACAGTTGCTTTTGCAATTATGTTAGCAATTGCCAAGCATCCCAAGGCTGTGATTGATTGTGAGGTATTTGCTATAGGAGCCACCTACTATCCAATTCAGATAAACACCATTGATGCTATTATAGAAGCTTTGCAATTATTAGATGGAAGCTTAAATGCTGCCAATGGGCTTGCTGAATTTTTTGAAAAAAATCCGAAGTATAAAAATCGGGAAATATTTGTAATCACAGAAACTTCTACATTAAAGCAGAGTGCGATGTTCAAGGTAGCAAATGAGTACCAGTCTGTTATCAAGTATTGGATTCATACAGATGGTGATGGGGGGATAGATCTGTATAGAAAACAGAAAAATAGCAAGAAGCACATCCAGCACTTACAACTACCACTCCAACAGCTCTGGAAAAAGAAGAAAAAGCGACTCCCGATTCATAAAAAAGAATTGTCTATCACAGCGTACCCAATTTTATTTAGAAATTCTCAAAAAATAAAAAAGTTTCTACAGGCTCAAAATGGAGAGATTTTTATAGTCACGGGAGAACGTTTGTTGCTGCGGTTCTTTGATAAATCAGCTAAGGTATATGAGAAAGGATGGGAAGTTATGTATGAAAATTTACCGATTATTGCAGGTGAATTTGAAATAGGGCTATTAGAAGACGGTTCGTATGTTCTACTCATTTTTGATCCCCAACATCGCAAAATCACAATTCTTAATATTAATACAGGGCATAAAAGTACCACTGTATTTAAAGAATGGAAATCGACAACCTGGAACAATTTTATATTTAGAGGTCAGAAATTTCATCATACCAATAATAAGGGTTCGTGGAGTATTGATACAGAAGGTGTTATTAAAAGTAGCGCAGTAAATCTCCAACAGGTTTATAAAGATCGTAGTAAAGAATTAGCCGCAGTAGCAAAGACACATTCCTATGCGAATAGTATTTTTAAAAATGTAAAAACGCTATTTATTAATCAAGACGATAAATTAGTGTTTAACGTACATCAATTGTATCTAAACCAGGGAAATCATATCAAGATTGATACAACGTACTCATTGCAACACAAAATAACTGCAAAACAACAAGATGTAGGGCGGTATGTATTTAATGATCATAGTGAGATCGAAATTAAACGATCTGGTATGATTATTCTAAGAAGTAGCAGTAGTGACATTCCTGATATTTATATTCCTTCATTACTCAATGCCTCACTTGGTGCTGCTACAAAAAATAAGTTTGCAGGAAATAATTATTATTACAAAACATCACAATACAGAATTATACTGGATCATCCTGGAACAAATAAACTAGAGGTCATAAAGATGGTAAAACACTATGATATTATAGGACTTGCAGATGCAAAAGAATTAGTTGATACCACTCCCAGCGAACTAAGAAATTTATATACAAAACAAAAAGCACAAGAAGCAAAAACAGCGTTAGAAAATATTGGAGCAAAAGTAACCTTAATTGCGAGCAGTACATCGCCTAATGAAATAGAAAGAATAAGTACAACATCATTTTTTAGCACTTATATAGACGGATTTGTACAACATATTATAGCTCATGAAATTTAAAATAAAACCCTTTCATAAAAATAGTTACCCATTAGGTGGATTGCTCATTAAGCATCCATCAATACAATATTGGATGCAAGAAATACAAGCATTGGGAGTACCTTTACATACATTCGATATTTATCCGATTCCCGGGATGCAACCTAATAGTGTCTGGGGATGTTTACTTATTTTTCATACCGAATTAAATACGTCTTTAGCGGGCAAACATCATGCATGTCAGCGAGTGTGTAAGCATCTTTTAATACCCGAAAAATCAATATACTACCCTGCAATAAAAAAAGTAGAATTGGATAAGATTTTTGGTGAGTTTCCGCACATCATACATCCTGATTTTGGACTCGTGGAGCTAAAGGAGACATTATCGATAACAGATATGCTAACCTTTCCAGAAGAAGTTTCTTCTTTTATTACCCAACCTAAAACTCCGGTTTTTATTCCCCATCAGATTAAAAGTTTTCAGGTTGCACCCATACCACCAGAAGAAGTACTAAAAAATTTAGAAGAGAAGGTTTTTCCAAAAGAAGAGAAATTAGAAGACAAGCCGTTAAGCATGCTCGAAAAAGGAAAATTATCTTTTTATAAATTACTTTTTAATACAAAAGAAGATGTTAATACAAAGGACAATACCGAAACTCGTATTGAAAAAACCGGGATTACTAAATTTATCCAGAGAGTTACTTCCGGTTTTTCTACAAAAGAAAATAACTGGACCAATAAGCTACAAGAGAATTTTGAAGATCTGGAACAACGTAACCGTAAGCAGATAGATAAACTATTAGATATGCTAAAAAATAATCCGGAAGAAGGGTTAAAGTATGCCATACCATTAGATGATCAAGGAACCGGTAGAGGAGGAACTACAGGAGCATTTAATTTATCAAAGCGATGGTTTGACTTTTCATTATCAGGAACTACCAGAGGATCTACATCTGGTTCAGGAGGGATTGATCTTGGCAATGATTTTAATACATTACAGAGTCAATATCATAGTACGGCCAGGGATTTAATAAAAAAAGGAGCGTATCATAAAGCTTCTTTTATTTATATGAGATTGCTTAAGAATTATATGCTGGCGGCCGAAACTTTGGAGGCGGGTGATTACTTTCAGGAAGCCGCATCTATATATTATATTCAGGCGAATAATAAAAGAAAAGCAGCAGAGTGTTATGAGAAAGCACACATGATAGAAAATGCTATTGATATTTATGAAGAACTTGGAGAAAACGAAAAAGTAGGAGACTTATATTTGGATATAAATAATAGAAAAAAGGCAACCGTTTTTTTTCAGAAAGTAGTAGAAGAATACCAACTAAAGGATCAATTTCTAAAATCATCCATTGTCCTGCGTCATAAAATACAAGATCCAGTAGCAGCGCAAAACAGTTTATTAGAAGGTTGGAGAAAAAATAAAGATGCCTTTAACTGTCTTAACAACTACTTTTCTAATATTGGTGATGAAAAACTTTTAAAAAATGAGATAGAGGCTATATATAAAGATGAGGTTACTGATACAAACATAACATCTTTCTTACAAGTAATTCAATACGAATACAGGAGAGATACTAAAAACGCAACCAGAATCCGCGAAATAGGCTATGAACTAATCGCAAAACAACTTGCTACTAATCCTTCTATAGTATCAGAACTAAAGGTTTTTAATCCCAAAGATAAAGAGTTACTAAAAGATATGATCCGATTTAAGTCAGGACGTAAGAAAGAGAAATAAATTATTTGATGACAATAGGGGGAAATGTTATATTTTTTAGGCACGAAAAATCAATAATATTTTTGCAACTGGTAAGTAGTATTACTTGTTTTTTTACACATACCACTATGAAGCTAATTACAAACAGGAGTTTATTAATTACTCCATCCTAAAGTAAAGCGTTTTGTTTAAGTAATTTGGATTATAAGGACACTATCCCATTAAGTGTGTAAGTTTAAAATAAAGAGGGTTTGACTTTTATTTAAAGTTGAACCCTTTCATCAAATATAGTTAAAAATTGATTTAAAATTATTCCCCAATTCCGAATAGGCATTG
>NZ_BAABCW010000021.1:0-75163 GCF_039539305.1 Aquimarina addita
CTTATAAAAGCTAACTTGCTTTTATAAAATCCCATAAATCTTCGCTAAAATTTACAATCAACAATTAAAATCTGAAAATATACAAAATAAAAAGACTGCCTAAATTACTTTTTAGACAGCCTCTTTTACTGTGCGGGCGGGGAGACTCGAACTCCCACACCTTGCGGCACTAGATCCTAAGTCTAGCGTGTCTACCAATTCCACCACGCCCGCTTTATAATTTTATAGAACTTAGGACTCTCTATAAAAGCGAGTGCAAATATAAACAATAGTTGCGAATCACAAAGAACTTCAATTATTTTTTTTGTTAATTATTGAATTCATACCATAGAGCTATGTAGCAATATTTACTTGTTATAGTTTAATAGATATAACCACTATAATCATATCATTTTCGTTATTTTTAGACCAAAAATTAACTTAACTCCATGCAAAATACTCAATTATACGTTCAGGAACATAAAGATCGCTTTATTCAAGAGCTCTTAGAATTACTAAAAATACCGTCAATAAGTGCTGACTCAGCATATAAGAAAGATGTAATACAAACCGCTGGTGAAATCAAAAAAAGCCTTCAAAACGCAGGTTGCGATCATGTAGAAATTTGTGAAACTCCCGGATACCCTATAGTATATGGTGAAAAAATGATAGATGCTAATCTTCCTACAGTTTTAGTATATGGCCACTATGATGTACAACCACCAGATCCAATTGATCTTTGGGATAGCCCTCCATTTGAGCCTGTAATAAAGAAAACCGAATTACATCCAGAAGGTGCGATTTTTGCCAGAGGCTCTTGTGACGATAAAGGACAGATGTTTATGCACGTTAAGGCAATGGAACTCATGACTAAGACAGATCAACTTCCTTGTAACGTTAAATTTATGATAGAAGGAGAAGAAGAGGTAGGAAGTAATAGTCTAAGCTGGTTTGTAGAAAGAAATCAAGAAAAATTGTCGAATGATGTAATTCTTATTAGTGATACTGGTATGATCGCAAAAGATGTTCCTTCCATTACCACAGGATTAAGAGGGTTAAGTTATGTTGAGGTAGAGGTTACAGGACCCAACAGAGATTTACATAGTGGATTGTATGGAGGAGCGGTAGCAAATCCAATTAATATTTTGACTAAAATGATCGCTTCATTACATGATGAGGATAATCATATAACAATCCCTGGTTTTTATGATAAAGTAGAAAACCTTTCTAAAGAAGAACGTGCAGAAATGGCAAAAGCACCATTCTCACTAGATGCTTATAAAAAATCATTAGATATTAATGCAGTATATGGAGAAGAAGGATATACAACTAATGAGCGTAACTCAATTCGTCCGACATTAGATGTAAATGGAATTTGGGGTGGATATACTGGTGAGGGAGCAAAGACGGTTATTGCAAGTAAAGCATACGCTAAAATCTCGATGCGTTTAGTGCCCAATCAAGATTGGAAAGAAATAACAGAGCTCTTTAAGAATCATTTCGAAAGTATTGCACCAGAGGCAGTAACTGTAAAAGTTACTCCACATCACGGAGGACAAGGATATGTAACTCCAATTGATAGTATAGGATATCAGGCAGCCAGTAAAGCCTATGAAGATACCTTTGGAAAAACACCAATTCCGCAGCGTAGTGGAGGCAGTATACCTATTGTTGCTTTGTTCGAAAAAGAATTAAAAAGTAAGACAATTCTTATGGGATTTGGATTAGATAGTGATGCGATCCATTCACCCAATGAACATTTTGGCGTTTGGAATTACCTAAAGGGTATAGAAACCATCCCGTTGTTTTATAAATATTTTACAGAATTGAGTACAAAGAGTTAGCGCGTTGCCTCCCAATTTTGGATCGGGGGCTGGTCTATCCACTATATCTTTTAATTTTGTACCCTTTGTCTGAGGGTACAAAATTGAAAGGATGTCGCTACTATCCCTAACGCATATAGCACAGACGAATGGTTAACTATCAGAGATTTACAAAGATTTTTCTTAGATTTAGTATCGCAGTAATTATAGTAGAAATTCTTTTTAAAATAATGCATTGGCCATTTGCCATGAGTGTTTTGATCACAGGTTTTGTAGGGGTCATAGGTTCTTGCTGGTTTCTATTTTATTTTAAAAAACCAAAGAGAATGCTTGATTACGCAAGACTTTCATTAATCATATCTTTTATCTTTCAGTATAGCTTTAGCGTTTTTCATTGGCCATATCAATACGTATTTGCCACTTGGATGTATCTATCATTGCTAGGGTTTATTATTTTTTACGCCATAGAAATTTTTAAATATAAAGAAGACAGTTTAGAGACTAAGGAAACCTCAAAATCAGTTATAATTTCTTATCTTTTTTATACACTTGCGGCAGTAGGGATTAGTATAGGAGTTCTTTGTAAAGTGATGCATTGGCCGTATAGTAGTGAGTTTTTAATAGGAGGATTGTTTTTTGCAGTACTATCTGTTTTTATAGATAGTAAGGGATTGGATCAATGATTTCTTTGACATTTAATAATGATTTTCTATAAGTAGTAGCATATTAAAAAGGTTTTGTAGTAATAATTTGTTATTATGAATTTTTATTCTACATTTGTAGAGTTAATTCTAGCAATGTAGAGCAATGCAATTATCCAAGACAGAAGAACAACTGATGCAATACCTCTGGAAACTGGAGAAAGCTTTTATGAAAGACCTATTAGACTCTTTTCCAGAACCAAAACCTGCTACAACTACAGTTGCTACTTTATTAAAAAGAATGACAGATAAAGGATTTATAGATTATACCTTATACGGAAAATCAAGAGAGTATTATCCTTTAGTAAAAAAGACGGACTATTTCTCAAAACACGTTAATGGGTTGATTAAAAACTTTTTTAATAACTCTGCATCACAATTTGCTTCGTTTTTTACCTCAGAAACAAATTTATCAACGTCAGAGTTAGAGGAACTTAAAAAGATTGTCGATGAAGAACTTTTAAAGAAACAAAAATGATAGCGTATATAATTAAATCATCACTTTGCTTGATGCTTTTATGGGCATTCTATAAGTTGTTTTTGGAAAAAGAAAATATTCACTTTATAAAGAGGTTTTATTTATTATCCAGCATGATTTTTGCATTAATAATACCTCTAATTACATTAACTTATCAAGTTGAAGTGATTGCTCAACCAGAGGCTATTTCAGAAATTTCGGATCCTTTATTAATAGAGTCAACTGCTATTGATGTAGAAAAGCCTATTAATTATTTACCCATCATTTTGTGGAGTATGTATGGAATTGGAGTTTTGATTTTTGGTTTTCGATTTATTCGAAATATTACAGATATTTCTAAAAAAATAAAGACCAATGAAAGGTTAGAAGAACGTTCACATATTAATGTCTTGTTGAGTAATTCAATCGTTCCACATACTTTTCTTAGTTATATTTTCGTCCCTAAGAAAGATTTTCTGGACAAAACAATTCCTGAAGAAGTTTTACTTCACGAAAAGACACATGTATTACAAAAGCATACTTTAGATATACTGTTTGTAGAAGTGCTACAAGTAATCTTTTGGTTTAATCCCTTATTTGTTTTCTTGAAAAGATCTATAAAATTAAACCATGAGTTTCTTGCAGACAGAAATGTATTGAGACAAGAATTTTCAATACACAGCTATTTTAATTTACTCCTTAATTATCCTAACAGCACTAATCAAGCTGAATTATCGAGTCCTATTAATTATTCATTAACAAAAAAACGATTACAGATGATGACAAAAAAAAATTCAAAAAAAAGAGTAGTGGTAAAGCTATTCGCATGTATTCCTGTTTTTATTCTATGCGTATTATTTTTTAATCATAAAATAATAGCTCGTGAGATAGATAATTCTTTTACCGAAGAACTGTATACTAATCTATTAGATTCTATAGTAGAGGATCCTTTGATTATAGTACTAAAAGAGGAAGAAGAAAGGGAAAAAGATGAAAAGGTTGAAACCTTAAGTTTACAAGATGGTGTGACTAAGGAAGATTTTGAAGCATATAATATCTGGGCAAAGGATGCCACAGATCAGATTCAAAATAATAAACAAATTAGAATTACGGCATATAGTCGTATGAAAGCCATATACGATGCGATGAGTCCTGAGCAGCGAGCTAGAGCAGAAGCATTTCCTGATCTCCCTGAACCACCACCAGTACCAGAAGTTCCTGAAATAGAAGAAAATATTCCATTACCTCCACCACCACCTCCTTTGCCAAAAACAAAAAATGGGAAAAATGAAATACAACCTCCATCAGTTCCTGTTCCTCCGTCTCCTCCTGAGATAGAAGAGGATGATAGGTATGAGTTTGAAGTAGAAATAGAAGAACTTAATGGAGAAGAAATTGCCATGATAGGTGAGGTAGAAAATGAAATAGAAGACGCTAGAATGTACTTATCCAGAGAAGAAATAGCAAACATCAGAAAATCAGCAATGGAAGTGGCAGATCAAGCCAGAAGAATAGCTAGAGAACACGTTGCTGTATCCAGAGAAATGGCAAGAGTACGGATAGATGAAGCCAGAATCATGGCAAGAGAACAAGCAGAAAAAATAAAAGAACATGCTATGATTGCAAGAGAAATAGCAAGAGAACAGGTAGAGATAGCAAGAGAAGAGGCGCAAGAAGCAATGGAATCAATCCATCGCGAATCACATGAAGAAATGCAACATTATGATGCAAATCGTAAGAAGTATGAGAAAAAAGCTAGAAAAGCGGAAAAGGAATTAGAAAAAGCAGAGAAGAAAAGGCGAGATGCTTTAAAAAACCTTCGGGAAGCTCAATTAAAAGCACTACAAAGTAGAAGAAGTTAGCAGTATAATAAATCCTGTTATTCTTTTAATAAAAACCTCGTGTTAGTGAGGTTTTTGTATTGTTTTACACAACATTATTCTGTAAATCAGCGTTGTACATTATATTAATAAAAAACTTCCCCCCTAGTATGTTAAAACGATTTTTTATTCTATGCTCTGGCTCTGATACAGATATATTAGCAGATAGTGCTAATGGTGAACAAAACAAATATGCGGGTATTGGTGCTACCGTGTTTTTTACTGCTGTAATGGCTTTTGTAGCTGCCAGTTATGCACTTTATACTGTTTTTGATACCTATTTTACTGCAATTTTCTTTGGATTATTATGGGGTATACTAATTTTTAATCTGGATCGGTTTATTGTTTCAACAATTAAGAAAAAGGATAATTTTCTTGATGAATTATTACAAGCTTCTCCTAGAATTATACTTGCCATCATTATCGCGATAGTGATTTCAAAACCATTAGAATTAAAAATTTTCGAAAAAGAAATTGATAGGGTTTTGCTAGAACAAAAGAATGATCTTACACTAGCCAATCAAGAACAGATAGCTACTCAGTTTACACCGGCGATGGCAGCCACTGATGCAGAAATAGTTTCTTTGAAAAAGGAAATAAGCGATAAAGAAACAGAAGTAAATTCTTTATATGAAACATATATAGCAGAAGCAGAGGGGCGTAAAGGAACTGAACTAGTTGGTAAAGGACCTGTATATAAAGAAAAGAGAGAAAAGCACGATGCTATGCTTACTGAATTAGCAACACTAAAGCGAATAAATTCTGCGAAAATATCTGATTTAGAAACTCAAAAAACAGCGTTAACTGAGCAGTATGATGATCAAGTAAATACTTCTCAGCCTATCATCGATAATTTTGATGGATTAATGGCTCGAGTTACAGCGCTAAACGAATTACCTTGGCTTCCTTCATTTTTTATTTTTTTACTATTTCTGGCAATAGAAACATCACCAATCTTTGCAAAGTTACTTTCACCCAAAGGTGAATATGATTTTAAGTTAGAAGATAGAGAAGGAGAGATCAAAACCTGGGTAACTCAAAAAGCAAATCAACGTAAGATATTATTAGAAACTGATCATACGATTAATGATAGAGTCTACGGAGATATCTCAGAAGAGGATGAGTTATATGAGTACAAGAAGAAAATTGCAAGGGAATTGATGCAAAAACAACAAGATGCTTTTTACAAAAGGCAAACTGGAATTTTATAGTTTTTCTAAGGAGTGTCCAATGAACTGTGTAAACAAAATTATAACTACGATTATTTTTTTACACTATTCCCATTTTAGTAAGTAGAAAAGAAGCATTCATATTCTGGCAAACTCCATCTTTAAATTTATAATCAAAATAGAGTTCATCATTAATAATTTGTGCATCAAAAAACCGATTTTTTACCTCATCTAATTCTGTGGCAATCTCGCATAAACTAAGATCGTGTGTAGCAATGATTCCTGTAGCCTTTGCTTTTACCAAGCGCTCTACGAATTTACGGGATCCAGCAGCTTTGTCTTTACTATTAGTTCCTTTTAGTATTTCATCTAATATGATAAAATATTCATCTTGTTCTAATGCATCCACAATTCTTTTGAGCTGTGTAAGTTCTGAGAAAAAGTAAGAAGCATCATCACTAAGAGAATCTGATGTGCGCATACTAGTAATCAATTTAATTGGTCTATAGGTGCAGGATGTTGCACATGTGGGTAACCCCAGATTAGACATAACTATTTGCAGTGCCACTGTACGAAGAAATGTACTTTTGCCAGCCATATTAGCACCCGTAATAATAAAAAACTGATCTTTTAGTATTGTAATATCATTATCAACACGCTTATGGGGATTTAGCATTGGATGCCCTAGTTCTTGTGCATTAAGAATAGTGCCTTGTGTTGTTAGTTCTGGATATATATAGGAAGGGTTATTGAACGCAAAATTTCCTAAAGAATTATAAGCATCAAAGAAAGCAATGACTTCAAACCATTGATCCACTTTATCAGTATTCCTAGCAATCCATTGTTCTATGCGGTAGCATTGACGAATATCCCAAAGCATTAAACCATTAGCTAAAACACCAAATAACATGTTATTGCGTTGATCAAAGTCATTAAGAATACGAGCGAATTTTTTGAGAGTAACGGATGCTTTTTCTTTTTCGTTAATTACTTCTTGTTGCTTTTTGGACAATAGATCAGAAGTAAAATCAATATTTTCTATACGATCTACCAATTTATAATATTGTTCAAAAGTGTCTTTTACTTTATTAGCTTTATTATATAATACATTGATATTTTTTAATTGTGTTCCGGTAATAGCAAGCCCAATAAAAAACCAAATTAAAAATTGTAAAAAAGTGATGGTGCCCAGGAATAGTAATATCAACATACTAAGAGAAATTCCTGAGACAATTGCAGGAAGGATTTTCATTAATTTAGGAACAAAAGGAGTATAACTTTGTAGCCAGGTTGTGAGGGTCTGTATAGGAAAGGTAGCATCTGCTAAAGAAGCAATAGCACTAAAGTTCTGCCGCCACTCAGGTAGTTCTGATAGGTTTTTAACGGCTTGTTGTTTTTGTGCTATTTTGTCAATATTATTACTTTTTAATAGCGCTGCAAGCTTCTTTTTTCCGGCTAAAGTTGTGGTTCTATTAGTGTATTGAAAAAAAGATCGATGTCCAAATAAATCAATATCATGACTATAAGGATGAATAGGATCAATAAATTCTTTTCCGGTAGATAGTTTGCTAAAATCATCATTAAAAACGTCTAATTCCAGTTGATTTAATGCAATCAGTTTCTGAAATTTATTTCTACTATACTCAAGAGTGCTATGTCTGGTGATGACAATAAGAAAAGCAACGATACCCAAAACGATACTGCCTATAATTAGTTGACTATTGGGGTAGCCAAAATATACCCCTGCAATGATTGATAAAAACAACAGTAATCGTATTGAACTCGAAAACAGCAATTGTTTTTTCGTTTTTTTTAGTGATATAGTATGTAATTCTATCTGTGATTTATAAAATTCGTTTGGGTTGTTCATTTGATTTTTTGGATAAAATAACAAAGAGAAGGAAACTTTTTAATATGCGAACAGATATATTCAGAAACTTCTTTGTTTTTTATCACATTTTTATATAAGGTTAACTATTTTTTAATTTCTGCTGCATTTTTTTCGTCAGGCCACTTACAACCAGGTTATAAGAGTGGTCAATTAATTCTAATAACATATCAGTCGCTAAACCGTCAGAAAAGTTAACAGTATTCCAATGTTTTTTACTCATATGATATCCAGGTGTAATTTCTGGATGGTATTCTCGTAGTTCTATTGCCTTATCTGGGTCACATTTTAAATTAACACTAAACGGAATAGTATCCAGTCTTGTTAATGCAAACATCTTATTCATTACTTTAAAAACTAATGTTGTTTCATCAAAAGGAAACTCTTCTGTCACTCTTTTTTTAGCTAAACAATAATCTCTAAATGTTTCAATATTCATTTTTTTAATTTAAGAAATTAACTTCCCCATAATCATGCTGGGATCAGGAATGGGTTCAAACCCAAACTGCTGATATAGTCTGTGAGCATCTTTTGTAGCTAACATCCATCGCTGGATTTGTTGCAAATCTTTATGATTCATAATAGCCTTCATTAATTGATGTGCATAACCTTTTCTACGGAATTTTTCTAGAATAAACACATCCATTACGTAGCCAAAAACAGTATAATCCGTAAGGATTCTGGCAAATCCTATCTGATTACCATCAAGATATATACCAAAATTCAAGGAATTTTCGATGCTTTTAACTACTTCTTCTTTAGACCTTCCTCCTGCCCAGTAAGAGTTGGTTAAGAATTGATGAATACAATCAATGTCCAGTAACTTATTATCTGTGGAGATAAGAATACTCATATTTTTTAACTCAGTTCTTTATTTTTATTAAAGGATACAAGGCTTTATTTAGTCTATACTCTTCTGCTCTGTGCTGCTTTTAATTTCTAGAGAAGAGTAATCTAATGTCCACCCTATAGATTGGGTAACGGTTTCCATCAAAGCAATGGTATCTAGTAATTCTTTTCCGGCAGATTCGATCAATCCACTTTTCGGAATTTTATCAATAATAAATTGTTTTGCCTCTTTATTTATTTCTGTGAGATCTGCTGAGGTAAAAGGATTGAGCCACCCTTCTCGTTTATCATAATACTTAAAATCAGTTTCTATAGAGAGTAATTTTGGTGTTGGGAATTGTGTGATTATAATCTTCTTTTTTCGGGTGTCACTTTCTAATTTTACCTGAGAAAGATCAAAACCTACATATGCTTTTGCATCAATAAGAATCAATGCTTTTTTCTTTCCTTTAAGTAAATTAAAAAACTTTTCTTTAACACCTTCATAATGATAGATTTCTGCAAAGTCACCTTCTACAGTAACCAGTTTACAAACACTCTTTATTTTTTCCATCAGTACGAGTGATTGTGTCTGTATTGATGATTTTTTTCTAAGAGCGCTAAATCGGGCAAAGATAAAATATGATACAATTGCTCCTCCCAGCAACCCAATAAATACTAATTCCATAAGGTAAAGATAAGAATATTGATCCATAGAAAAATAAGATCATATTGAATAAAGTTAGTAGTTTTTAAGAAAATTTTGATTAAAGTTTATAAGTATTAAGGCAATTAAGGTATGTGAAGTTTAGTTTTAAATTTATTAACCAAAATCACAAATTATGTATATTACTGTTAATACTAAACCTATTTATGTTTTTATTTTAACAATAGGTCTTATGTTCTCTTCCTGTGAGAATGAAGTTATAGAAGAAGTTTCCAAGGAAAGCGATATTGTATCCGTAGATAAAGAAGAATTGGTAGAAGTAAATCTTAATGGTACCATGGTTATGGTAGAAGATGTAGGAAATGAATACTATGCTATTGGAGACCAAATGTTTCTTAAAACATTGTTTGATAATGACGATAGTGGTAGTGCCCAAAAAAGTGTAGGAAAGATTGGTAATCGCTGGCCTGATAATACGGTTCCATATATAATAGAGTCAGGGTATGAAGCCTATATCAAAGAAGCAATACGGCATGTAGAATTGTTTACGAACCTTAGATTTGTTGAAACCGATGGAACAGATCCATACGCACTTATATTTTACGATGGAGGTGGATGTTCTTCTACTGTGGGATATATTGACGAGGCAGAACATTCTAATTATATTTCTGTAAATTGTTCCAGTGCAGGCTCTATTATACACGAAATTGGTCATGCCGTTGGTTTGTGGCACGAACAAAGTAGGGCAGATAGAGATGAGTATATAGAAGTTTTTTTTGACAATATTATTTCCGGGCAAGAACATAATTTTCAAACCTATGTAGCGCAAAATTTAGATGGAGATGAGTATTCAGCTTTTGATTTTAATAGTATTATGCTGTATGATTCTTTTGCATTTACCTCTAATGGACAAGCAACTATGAGAAAAATAGATGGCACTTCTTTTTCAGCCAATCGTACTTCTTTGTCTTTTAGGGATATTAAAGGATTGAGTACTATGTATCCAGTCGCAACTCCTAAATTATTTTCAATTACTGGTGATAATGGTCTGTATGTAAGTTCTGAAAACGGGAGTAAATCAATTACCTGTAACCGTACTGAAGTAGGGCCTTGGGAAGAATTTGAATTTATACCTATCGGATTAGGGAATTTTGCGCTAAGGGCTTCTAATGGAAAATATTTAACATATGATAGTGATGCAAATAGTTTACTGTTTAATGGAGATGATCTTGGGAATTCTCAAAAATTTACAGTAACTGAATATAGTTATGGACAGTCAGATTTGTTTTATGGTAGTTGGTATTATCATCTTACACCTAAAGGTGGTATTCAGGGTTTCAACATTAATGATGAAGATGGTACTGTAACAATAGGCTCCAATAATGAATTTCGCATTACTCTATTAAACTAAAGCCTATAATGCTAATAAGGCATGGACTTTGTTCAGTATTTGTTATAACAAGTATGATATTCTTATAGGTATGGAATTAATATATTATGGGCTTTAGCATTTCTGTTGAGAGTAAATTTTATCTGTAACTTTAAGAAAGTAATCCTTACAATTTTTTCTGATTTTAGTATTGTCATTCAGAAGATAAGACTTTATACAAAACTGGTTTACTAGGAGAGGCATCATTTTCAAATGATGCAATCTGAAGATTGAGTATATATTCGCCATCGTTAATGTGAGTGTTTACAAAAATCATTTCGGTAATCGTAGCTTCAAATCGAGTGTGCTCCGGATACTTCCAAAATGCTTTATGAGCTAATAATTTGCCATCATCTTTTTCTTTATCTACAGATGGAAGATCGATTAACAAATGTTTAATTCCTAGTTCAGCTATATAATGTGCAGCTTCTTCTGTGAGGTATGGCCAGTTAGTATGTGAATATTGTTTGTCACATTTTTTAATAGTATTAGGAAGTGTACGAATGATTAAAGCTTGCGGGTTTGATCGGATCGCTGTTTGGATTTGTTTTTTTGTCACGATAAGATCATTTTCCTTCTTTTCTGGTTGTATGCTAATGACTTCTGCTGTACAAAAGAATTGCGTTAAGAGTTTATTGACACTATAAAACTCTGGAGTGATGTGACCTACACATTCTGTATGTGTTCCATGTGCGTGAGGGTTAAAAAGAATATTATTAAAGTTGGTAGATGCTCCTTCAGAAACTTTACCTATCCAATCTCCATTGGTAACAGGTTCGATTGTAGGTGGAGATAGATACCAGGCATTTACATTCTCAGAAGATGCTCGTAATGGAATGGAGATATCTAATGGTTGTAAGAGGTTAATTGTATAGGTGTTTTCCTGATGTTTTATGTGTGTGATCATATTATTTATAAGATAACTTTTTTAATGATTAAAAAAAGATAATATCCTCTAGTATGTTCATAGCTTTTAATAATCCGATTGATTTTACCAGAATTGATATCCGCTTTTAGTGTTTTCAAACCTTTTTCGACTTCCGGAGCATTAGCAAGTGAGGAAAAAGAGGATATACCTTGTCTTACTTTCGATTTTAGATATAATACAGGATTATTTTTTCCTGCATATAGAAACAAATCTTTTAAGTCTGATTTGATTTCATACTTTTTTGTTTGTTCTATCATAAGACCATTAGTGCTAAGGTGTTTATTAATGATAGAAAGAGAAGGCATTTGTTGTATAGAATCTTCCAGCATTTTTGGGAAATAGTGATTGAGCCAATATCCTTTCATTTGCTCAGGAGTAGCGGTAAAAATTATAATGCGAGCTTCTTGTTTTAATATACGGGATAAGGATGCAAAACTAGTATTAAGGTTAGACCAATGGTTAAGAGTCAGACTTGCAATAATACCATCTATAGAACCTGACGGAAGGTTTAGATTTTCTGCATTACCGATTTTCCATTGTACAGAATTTTTATCAAATGCTGCTCTTTGTAACATTTTTTTAGAGGGATCTATCCCAATAAATGAATATCCTTTTTTAGCGAATTGCTTAGTATAATTGCCAGTACCACATCCTATATCTACATAGGTTCCATTTTTAGAGGGATTGAGTAGCGCATATAGTTGGCTAAAAAGATATGGGTCTGCTTTTCTTGTGGTATTATAGCCTCTTCCTATGGTATCATACTTTTCTGGCATTATTCAAGGATTGATCAATACTAATTTACTCTAAATTTAATAAGAAAAGATCACTTGCAATCCCATCACTTAAAAACTTTCCTTTTTTAGTCACTAATAGGGTCTCTTCATGAAGATGCAAGAGGCCTTCTTCCAGATGTTTTTGAGCTTGTTTTAACAGGTGTTCTTTACGAATAACACCAAAATCGGTTGCTACTTTGGTTAAAGAAACACCCCATATGGTTCTTAATCCTGTCATAACATATTCATTATATCTATCAGTGGTCGTTAGCTTTTCAATCTCACTAGGGAGTTCATTTTTTTGTAAAGCTTCCAGATATTTGGTGTTGTTTTCACAGTTCCAACTTCTTTCTTTTCCATTATAAGAATGTGCTGAGGGACCTATACCAAGATATTTTTTGCCTTGCCAATAGGCGGTATTATTTTTGCTAAAATATTCAGGTTTTCCAAAATTAGATAATTCATAATGTACAAATCCTTCTTTTTCTAAGGTTGCTACCAGCTTTTCAAAATGTGTTGCTGCTTGCGCATCATCTATTGGTGGTATGAGTCCTTTATCAATGAATTTTTTCAGAGCAGTTCGCGGTTCGACGGTAAGAGCATAGCTGGAAATATGAGGTATTCCATAATTAAGAGCTCGTTTAATATTATCCTGCCAGCGCTGTAGAGACATATTAGGGATTCCATAGATCAGATCGACGGTAATGTTTTCAAAATATTGAGTTGCTATGAATAAGCAATCAGCTGCTTCTTTTGCATTATGAGCACGATTCATTAGTTTTAAGTCTTCATCAAAGAAAGATTGAATTCCAATGCTTAGTCGATTTATTTTATTGGCAGCTAGTGCTTTTATTTTGTCTTCTGTAAGATCATCCGGATTTGCCTCTACAGTAATTTCTACATCATCTGCCACTAAGTAAGTCTCATAAATAGTATCAATAATAAATCGTAGTGCCTCTGTGGCTAATACAGTGGGCGTTCCTCCTCCAAAATAGATGGTTTTAATAACCTCGTGATCGTCAATTTCTGTTCTGCGTAATTTTATTTCGTTACAAAGAGCAAATATCATTTGATCTTTTTTCTTTAGTGAAGTCGAAAAATAAAAATTACAGTAATGACATGCCTGTTTGCAAAATGGGATATGGATGTAGATTCCGCTGATAGGATTAGTTTTTAGAATGATAAAAATATGATTTCGAAAATATTTCGGAAATCAAAAATCGTGAATTAGTCTCTATTTTTTTACCCTTTTTTCATTTTGTTTTACAAAAGCAGCCCATCCGGTATAACTTTTACCCACAATATCAGCGCGTCCCATGTTATAAAAATGACATACTGCTGCTGCTAATCCATCAGTAGAATCTAGATTTTTAGGGAGTGTTTTTAGTTTTAATAAACTTTGAAGCATTTTAGCCACCTGTTCTTTACTGGCATTACCATTGCCAGTTATAGCCATTTTTATTTTTTTTGGAGCATATTCTGTGATTGGAACCTCTCTGCTTAGTCCTGCCGCCATGGCTACTCCCTGGGCACGCCCCAGTTTAAGCATAGACTGTACATTTTTACCAAAAAAAGGAGCCTCTATTGCGATTTCATCTGGATGGTATGTATCTATAAGTTCAATAGTACGTTCGAAAATAAGTTTTAATCTAAGATAGTGATCATCATATTTTCCTAATTGTAGTTCATTAAGTTGTAAGAATGCCATCTTCTTTTTAACAACTTTAATTAACCCAAACCCCATGATGGAGGTGCCAGGATCAATACCTAATATTATTTTTTCATTTTCCAAAGAATAAGTTTTTACAAAGCTACACAATTAGGCTTCAGTAAAAGTATCTAATCCATAAGAATTACCAATGGAAGCTTATAACGCGTTGTGACATCAGTACTTCGTGTATGCGCTGGTTCTACTTTAGGAAGGTTATCTATACTTTTACGTATGATGGATTTAAAATCAGGAATTTGTGAAGTTATGATATCAGGTACGGAGAAGTCTTCTAAAATGATTTCTCTGTTTTTTGTAATAAGTAGTGGTACCCATATAGTATCGTTGATGGGATCCTTTACAGAAATGATATGTTCAGCTAATTGAGAAGTTATGTGGTTAATAATCGTTTGCTGAAAACAGGTTTCTAATAGTTCATCTGATTGATCCATACAGGATGAGAATAAAGGAGGTTGCTCTACTTGATTTGTATCAATTTCACTCCACTTTTCTTTTAGAATCTCATTGCGATTCTCCTTTTTTATACCTTTAAAATTATCACAAGAATATAAGGTAAAAACGAATCCAAGTATATAACATATATTTTTATTCATCAAAGAGTGATCATAAGTTATCCAGCGCTGCATATCCAGATAAAATAATATTAAAACTAAAATTTATTGATTTCAAAAGTAGTTAAAACAATACAATTTTCCATATATGATATATTGGTTTCATATCATCGACATAATGAGCAAATTAATAACCATAATAGAAAATAGATTACTCAATAATTTTTTGGAGATGATCTTTTAAAGATATATGGTTCGGAATATCGATTTTCTTTTTTACACGTTCTCTTGCTATTTTTACAGAGGTTGTAGAAACGTTGAGTAATTGGGCAGATTCTTTAACAGACATATTCAGATTAATGAGAAGACAATGTCTTATATCTGTAAGTGATAAATCAGGATACGTAGTATTTATCTTAGCCGTGATACCAGGGTATTTAGACTCAATTCTATCTTTCAGAATACCCAGATTAGATGTAGAAAATATAAAATGTTCCAAGCGTTTTTCTGCATCTTCGATTTCGGGTTTATTTTGATATTTGATAGCAGTGGATAGTTGTTGCTTTATGGTAGATAGTTTACTTAATCCTTCATTGACAAACATCATAGTAGCTAAGAATTCTTCTTCTCTGTTTTTTATATGAGTATCTAGTATTTTTCGTTCATTTTCCCTCAATTTCTCTAAGTGTCTAGAATTTCTCTGATGTCTTTGATATAATACAATAGCAATTACGATAAGCATAAAACTTGCTAATCCGAGAGAAAGAGCTGCAATATGCCAACGTTCTTTTTCGCTTTTATATTTGAGAATACTATTTTCTTTGGTAAGAATTTGATTGTTTGATTCTTCTTTTATGATTTGTATTTGAGCTTCAGATATTTGATGTAAGTCGTTCTTTCTTGTTTCATAAATATTATCAAGAATTTCTTTATACTGCAAAAATGTAATAGGAGAAACTTCAGCACTATCAATATCAGAACTTTCTTTTATTGTTTCTGTTTGTGAAAACAGAACGCATGGAATAAGCAAAAAAATAGTTATAGCGGATAGTATCTTACTCCTGTTTGGTTTCATTTCTGTGAGGTGATCTGTGTAATCAATTACTAGTTAATTAAGTAGTGTAATTTATAACCTCACAAAATTACTTTTATTTTTTAAAGTAACCGATTAATTTTGATGAAAACTTAATTTTAATTTAACATAAAGACTGTTTTATTTGTTTTATGGACGAATTAATCCGAAAATGATACTCTGCGTAATAAGTATTGATAGTCCGATCATTATATTTTATCTGTCATATTAAGAGTCAGATTTCCCTTCTTTATTGATTTCTTTAAGAATGGTTTCTAAATCATTAACATCCATATCATTTTTCTTAACAAAAAATGAAACCATGTTTCTAAACGACCCATTAAAATAATTATTCATCAGTTTGTTAAGCGATTGATTGCTGTATTCTTCTTTTTTAATAATTGGAAAGTAAATATAGCCTTTGCCTTCTTTACGATGAGAGACAAATGCTTTGTTTTCTAAGATCCTTATGATCGTTGAAACAGTATTATAGGCGGGTTTAGGATCTGACATCATATCCATAATAGCAGCTACATTACCTTCTTCCAATTCCCATAAGAGTTGCATAATTTCCTCTTCTGCTTTAGTAAGTTGTTTCATAATTCTCTGTTACGATTGTATGTACTGATATGAACTTAATCCAAAAACATCTCTGTCTTTATGAATACAAAGATGGACATGTTTTTGGATCAAATTCACTTTTTACTGTATTAATTCACTTCTGCGATATCAAGTGTTAAAGAATATGATGGCACATTTTTCCCATCAGGTGTTTTAGTTACATAAAAATCAAGAACATGATCTTCTATTTCTGATGCTATTTGGTTTTTAAATCTGACCTTGCACATTCCGTTTGTAGTTACTTCTTCATAGCTCTCTCCATATTGAATATGAACTTTATATTTTCCTTCAGGGATGTTTTTTAAAACAGTTTTAGTGTTTTCTTTGAGATGTACCGTTCGTACACTCTGCGAGTTTTCTACAGAGATTAGTTCTACAATTACCTCGGTATTATCAGCAATTTCGAGTTTCATATAATTATCTATTGTTGAGTCATAGATTGCTTTTTCTTTAAGACACGCCGATAGTGAACTATTTTCTTCTATATCATCACTATTTGTATTTATGTCATAGTTTTGTTGCTCTTCTTGATCATCAGATGATGTTGATGGTATGAGATCAAGTTCTAAAGAATAAGAAGGAACATTTTTCCCTTCAGTTGATGTGGTAGTATTAAAATCAAGAATATCTTCTCCAATTTCTGTAATATTTAGATTTTTAAAGAAGCCTGTACAGACTCCATTCACGGTTTCTTCTACATAATCTTCGCCATAAACAAAGTCTAAGCGGTACTTTCCTTCTGGAATATTTCTTAAGTAATACATCTGTGATCTTACAAAATGCGCTGATCTTACGATTTTTTCTGTATCGACATTTACAATATTAAGAATCGCTTCGGTATTTTTTCCATTTTCTATTCTAAGATAGTTATCTAAGTTAAAATCATAAGATGCGTTTTTATTTAAACAAGCTGTTTCCACATCATTTTGAGTAATGGTTTTTTCCTGAGTTGCTACAGTAGTTTCATTTTTTAAACTATTCTCGGATTCATTAGAATCGTCACTACAAGAAGTATACACGAGTATACCTGCAATTACTGGAATTAAGAATAAATACTTAAACTTTGAAATGGTTTTGGATTTGGTTTTTTGTAACATAATGATTCGTTTTTTGATTAATGATTGATTGAAAAATTGATTGACAAATGTGATCTCCTGTGTTTGGAAAGCAGCATTTAATAATTGGTCGATATAATTTCTTTTATCTATAGTTGTGATTACTACTGCATCTGCAATGTATTCGTGCAATACAGTAATTCTGGATTGGTAATTATAGACTAGTGGATTCCACCAGAATAGAATTTTGAGGATTTCAAAGAGTAATTGATCCAATGAATGTTTTTGTTCTACATGCACCAGTTCATGTACAAGTATTTGTTTTTTTTCATCTTCATCCAGTGTATCGCCAAGATAAATCGTATTCCAAAATGAAAAAGCTTGCTTACTATTGGGCAGGATACTAATTTTTTTATTATCCAGATGCGCATGAAAAGAAACGCTTTTTAGAATTTTAAGCTTGTATAATTTCAATATCAGGAGCAAAAAACTAATACCAGCACCGATAAGATATACGATCAACCACCAATTGGTTGGATGTTGTTCTGAGCCTGTAGTACCAATAATTTCTAAACTTTGAGAAGATTGGGTAAGTACTCTTTCTATTCGTGTAACATATATTTGTGAAGTAGAAGCTTTAAAAGTTTCAATCTTTATAAAAGGGAGTACTAATGATAGTACCGGTGTCATGAGGAGGTATAATCTATTCCAGTTAAAAAAAGTTTCTTTTTTATGAAAAAGATCATAAATAACGAGGAAAAGAAGTTGATATATGATGGTTTGAAGTAGGTAATGAAACATAAATTGTTATTTTTATAAAACTGGTTTCCTAGTGTACATTTTGTTTATAAATGCGAATGATTTAGATGATTTGTGAATTAACAGAATCACTCTCTACATTAATAGAACTAAAAAATTAGTTGAATGCAAATATAGAATTATTTTTTAATTCAACTAATTTTTTAGTTGAAAAATGTAACGTTTAGAATAATATGGCGTCAAATAATAAAAAAAGAAAGTGGATATAGCTTTAGTAATCATAGGTTTAGTTTTATGTTTTATTGGTATTATAGGTAGTTTTCTGCCGGTACTTCCGGGGCCTTTTACTTCTTGGACCGGATTATTGTTACTTCATCTTACCAGTGTTATCCCACAAGACTGGACGTTTCTGGGAATTACTTTAGGGATTTCTGTATTCGTATGGATATTGGATTATATTGTACCAGCCTGGGGGACAAAACAGTTTGGTGGTTCAAGATATGGAATGATTGGTAGTTCTATAGGGCTTCTAATTGGATTATTTGTATTAGGACCCTTTGGTATTATTATAGGACCTTTTGCAGGAGCTTATTTAGGCGAACTAATGAAAGATGCTAATGATTCTTCCAGAGCATTAAAAGCTGCGGTTGGTTCATTTTTGGGGTTTCTCGCTGGAACTTTTGTGAAGCTGATAGTCACTATTGTTTTTATTATTCTTTATTGTCAAAAAGTGTGGGAGTATCGGGAGGTTTTCCTAGTTAAGTAAAATTTCCTCAACAACCTTTATCTTCAATCGATAGAAAATTTCGTTATAGTTTAGTAAATGATTTCGTCTCCAGTTTTATTGTAAGCTTACATTATTATTTAGTAATAAGGCGTTCTGACGTGAATTTTAATCTTTATTTTATGATTCGTCTGCATCCAGATAGGAGCAATGATTTATACAAAATATTGAGTGTTTTTTATTTTGTTGAAAAGTATTTTTGGAAATTTTAAAATAGAAAAATTACTTTGATGGACTAGTACTTCTTTTAGAGATTGTTCTTTTTCTTTTTTTTGTAAATAGAACTTGTCCATATGAAATTCATAAATAAATTCTTTCGCAATATATTTATAACTATTCCATTCTTTTTTAATTTTTGAAGAATGGTTTTGAAGAGACCAAATTTGGAAGTCATTGCTTTTGAAAAAATGAAAAACATTCTTTTCTAAGTCGTTATGAGTCCGTTCAAGTCCGTGAATTAATCTCATCGATACCGTTTGCCATTTTAGAGAAAAATTTAACCACCATAAGTAATCATATAGAGATAGTATTTTGACAGGAGATTGTTTGATCACAGGATCTATAAATTCAATGATTTGTTGGGTAAATTTGTCTGTACCTAGTTTTCTGGAGATAATAAACTCTAAAATATCTTCATAAGGCATAAAAGCATCGCCTGTGATAATTGGGTATTTAAGCTTGTCACTACCAAATAACTGATCACCATGTTCACCAGTTACGATAGTTTCATTTGATTGAATATGGTCAAAAATAGAGGTTTTTATAAGTTCAAAATTTAATTTATTATCAATAATATCATTAAAAAAAGTAGGATATTCTATAATCGATTCTTTTGAAAGTAGAATGTTTAATCGATCAATTCTATTGATATATCTTAATTCTTTAATCAATGCTATGAGTGCTACAGTAGAATCAATTCCTCCAGACCATAGCACCTTAATTTTTCCTTCTGTAGAATTAATGATACGACGTGCTCTATCCTCACAAATTTGTGTAAATGTCTGCCTTTTGTTTAATTTTTGAGGAATTTTATCCAATATATTAAAATTGATTCCCGCGTCTAAAGTTGCTGTGCGATCTATTAAAGTTGCTCCAAAAAAAGCACAACTTTTTAAATAGATAGGGTTTACTTTTTTCTTAAGTCTTCTATTATTAAATAATTGCTTTTTTGATAAATAGTAAGTGTTATTAAGATCTGACAAAGGCATTGTGAGGCAGTTTTTTACAAGTATTCAAATAGTCTTTCAGTTTTTGTGATAACAATGACTCTTCAAAATCTCGAATTGAAGTGGTATAGAGTCCGGTAAAATTTAAATTATTTTTTTTTGGAGTAATCTTTAGAAGTAAAAATTTTCTCCTGAATATCCAGAACCCATTACTTACCGCTTCTATAGTCCAGGTGTTTTGTTTACGCTTTACTCTATAGGTTACATTATATTTTTTAATAGATGAACCTGACTCATAATTAACAAGTCTTTCTCTTATTAAAAAATCTCTTCTTTCTGTTCTACACATTTCATTAAATTCTTCCAGAAATGTATGAATCGTCTTATCAATTTTTTCGTAATTCATATGTTATATTATTACCGTGCCGTTAAACATAGGGTGGTTCTTCTCAATATTACCGATAGAGGAGAAAACATGTAAGGGGATTGCAATGAGAGGTGTGTCTGTGTCTGTCTCGAAATGGTGAGGACACATGGGTTCAAGAATGCATACCGAACCTGGCTTTAATTCTGTAACTATATTTTTGTTTTCAATTCCAACAATACTTTTTCCAGTTCCTTCCAGAATTAAAACAACTCTAAAGGTAGAATGAATATGATGTTCTTGCTCTTTACTAAAAGGAGGCATTTTTAAATATTGTAATGTTGGATCACCCAATCTAACAGGAGGAAATAATTGTTTCGTAGAACATCCATTTACATAAGGTAACGTAGTTACTCCTTGCAATGATATTGAAGCTTCAGGGTGCATATATCCACGAATCACGGTAGCTAAATGAATTGATTGAATCGTGCATGGACCTTTTTTAATTTGGGTAAACCTTAAATCCTTGTCAAAAAAGTATATGCAATCTCCTACCTCTACATCAATTGTATGGTTACCAATAAAGGATGTGAAAAAATACAGTTGGTTAGAATCACTTTCGAATATACTAGGTGTTTGAGTTTGGTAGTAATGAGCTCCAAATAATTTATTTGTCATTGATTTGTTCTATTCAAGTTATTTTATAGTAACATATACTAATGGATAAAAAAGATAAAGTATTTATACTATATATGTTTAAGTACAAATCTAACGGATTTTTAATGAACTTAAAGCCATAAGCTACAACTTGAGTATAGATTTCAATTCTTTTGCGCTGCTATTTTCTACTATGAATATCATGATACAATCTATTCCGCTTTTTAGTACATCAGTAGTCAAAGATATGTGCGAATATATGAAGTATCATTAACAAATGTGCGTAAAGGATTTCATACTGTACAACCTGAACAAATCACAAAAATAAATCGCAAACATTATAATAATGATATATAAGACCTCTTTAGTATCGTAACTAGAAAAAGTGATAATTTCCACCTTCTTAAGCGATTTAATTTTAAGCCGTTGATAATTCATTCTACATACTATGGTATAGAAAATGAGTACGCTTAGAAGAGTTTAAAATAAGCCGAAAAATTACTCAGAAAAAGAATGATGATACAGTTACTATAGCTGCAGTAATGTATTCTTTTCTACTATCATTTTTTATTAATATATCTTGAATTTTGATGAATCCAAAGAGTAGTATATGGGATAATGTAACCTCTAGGCAACATTATCTCATATACATTATTAACTGTTGTGATATAGTTTTTCGAGTATAATTAGTTTTTTCTTAGAGTAATTTTTATCGATTTTAAACTAATTGAAAAAAACAGGTTTAATTTCTCTTAGATTTCTTTAAGATTTTTTATCTCCAAAATAAGACACACCACCACCACTTAAGAAATCTTCTCTTACAGGGCTAAATGTGTCAATAAGCATTCCCTCTTCTAAGCAAACTGCGCTATGCAATAAATTAGGCTCAATATAGACTCCATCTCCTGCTTCTACAATTTTCTTTTCTCCATCAATTTCAAACTCAAATTTACCTGAAACACAAAAAGTAGCCTGTGTATGAAAATGTTGATGTGGTGCCCCTAATGCACCTTCCTCAAATTTTACTTTTACCATCATGATTTGATTATCATAACCTAAGAATTTTCTTGATACTCCTCCACCAAGTTCTTCCCATTCCTTGTCTTTTGTGATGATGTATTTTTCACTAAATCGTTCCATTTTTTTATAATTTATTATTACGTGAGCAAGATAATTTATTTCTAAAAAAATAGAGAGGTAAGCGTTAGAAATTTTAGGATTTTAATGTTTAGCTACTATTTTTTAATGATAATTAATAAGAGATGAGCTATAAAAGCAGTTGAAACCGTTTACACTAAGGTTAAAAAATCGGAAAACTTTAAAATATATCTTAATGACTTTAATTGTACTTATTCTTCTAATAAGTATTTTAGTTCATGACAGGTTTTACCAGGTATAAATTCGGTCAATTCATAATTGGCTAATTCATTTATTCTAAAAGGGTCTTTATTAATAATTTTTTCCAATTCAGTTTTATCGCTAACTTTAGACACTATAATTCCTCCTGTTCTTGGAATTTTTCGTCCAGAAACGAGAAAGTTACCTAATTCATATTGCTCATTCAGAAACTCAATATGGTCGTTTAAAAACTGGTCAACTTTTTTTAATTCCGTTTTATAAGTCAGATTTATAATAAACATTTTTTACGCTATTTATTGTTTGTTTTCAATTTCGTTTTTAGTTCTGTTATGTATGCTGGTTGAGGTGCATAGTGTATATAAGTTAAAGATAGGATTTATGTTAAGTTAGTTTCTTCCAAAAGATTACTTTATCGTCATTTTTGTCATAAAATTCTGGAATTACGGCTTGTTTAATATAATTACATTTAATGTAAAATTCTCTTGTTAGTTCAAATTCTGGTTTTCCAGAGGTTTCTACAATAAGAATTCGATTTCCTTTTTCTCGTAAAAGATTTTCAATGTATTCCATCATTTGTTTTCCAATTCCTTTTGCTTGATTTTCTTTTTGTACTGCTATTGCATAGAGGTTATAAGTTCCTTCGGTCAATCTTTCTGGCGCACAATAACCAATTGAAATTGGTTTTCCTTGTTCTGTAGTTGTAAACCAAATATCCGTTGATGATTCCTTATTAAAATAATCACTTATCATATCATCGAGAAGATATGAAGGAAATAATTCACTCGAGTCAAGTACTTTTTTTAATTCAGGAATATCAGTTTTTTCTATGTTTCTAATTTGTCTGTTCATTTTCTCTATTTTGATGACAAAATTAAAGTTAGATAAACTATTAAGATTGTAAGATTCTGCTATTGTAAGCTTTTGAAGGACTTACACCTAAAACATTTTTGAACGAATTACTTAAATGAGCTTGGTCAAAAAATCCACTTTGAATAGAAACATCTGTTAAGTTGGTATTCTCACTTACATACAGATTTATTGCTTGTCGCAATTTATTCCAAACAAGATATTTCTTAATCGAAATTCCGATATGTTCTTTAAAAAGGTGAGAAAGTCTGCTATCAGACAAAAACACTTTTGAGGTCAATTCCGAAATGAGATTTTTGTATTCAATTTCATTTTGTTCCATAAATTTGATGCTCTCCGCAATTCTCTTGTCAGTTGGTGTTTCTAAATCCTTTGTATTTGCTAGATTTTTAATTTCTGCAATTAGTACATCTTTTAAAGAGAATTTAGTTTTTAAAAAAGCCCCGTTTTCAAATGTAATATTCTTGCTATTTAAGAAATTGGACAATAATAAGTTATGGCTTTCTATCATTAGTATTCTAAGGTTGCAGTCTAGAGAAACAACTTTATGTTTAATATTGCAGCCAATAATTGCGAAAACTAAATTTTCTACGATTTGCCCGTTTACTTCTAATGAAAAAGTTCCATTTATTGCATTTATAACTTCAACAACAGGGTGAGAATGATTCTCTGTATTCAACTCACTGAATACGAAGTTGTAAATCCCTTTTTTTATGTCAAAATCATGAATTTCCATATCTTAGATAAACTGACGTTAAATATATAGCAAGTAGTGCAGAAAGCAAGGGATTATTTTCGGTTTAGCTACAAGCCGAAAATTTTATGTTTTGTTTTACTTTTTCTCTTTTAATACCAGATTAAAAGATTTGGCAACTTAGTAAAAACTTCCAAATCATTATATTATCAAAGACTTGTTTTTTAATTCAGTTTTTTACTACTACATACTTTTTAGCGTCTTATTGGCCCTTGGTCAAATATTTCAAACTCAAAAATATCCGATTTTTCAAAATGGTAAACCTCCCTAAGAACGTCTAGCACAATTTCATAAGTCAGTTTCTGGTCATTTCCAAAATTCATAACATAGCAAGGAATTCCGTCAAATTCATAATATTTAAATTCATCTGATATTTTCAATTCTTTAAACTTTGTTAATTCTTCTTGCTCATTATCAAATGGTAGATTTATGGAGAAGTTAAATTCGTTAGTTGGTGTGGATATTTGCTCAATTAGTGCTCCGTGAACAATCTGTACTGTGACAACATTGTCCTTAGCTAGATTTATAAGGAAAGCGTGATTATTATTTTCAAATCGGTCTGCAGTAATTTTTAAAATGTTTTTTAATCCGCTATCCAATCTTTCAGTTTGGGATTTCGCTCCAATATTTATTCCTAAAGTAGCTAAAACTGTAAATAATATTTTTTTCATTGGTTTAGAAATGTTCGTTAAGTATAAGAAATGTAGTGAAGGTAATAGGAGATACTTTTGTAATTGGCGCTAAACCAAATATGAATATTTTGCTTTTATTATTTTCATAAACGTAAAATTTAAAAGTTGCCAACTTTCCAAATACACAACTAACATTTGAGTTGAGCAGAACAAAGTATTAGGATTACATAATGTTAGTATTCATATTATTGACTACAGTCGTTTTGCTGAATGTATCATGAAATTTCATTCCTTCTCTATTGAAGAAAAAAGTCAGAGGATCAAAAGGAATAAATCTGCAGAGAGTTCTATTAGCTATTTGACCCATATTGGGTTTTTCGCCCTTTAAATCTGTAACTTTTGTATTGGTAATAAACTTTCCAATAGTTTGTCCGAAAATGTTTTCTAAAACTATGTAATATCCAAAATACAATAGTAACACAAATTTGATAGGAGGTAATTCAGATTTCTCTGTAGAATATTTATTGAAAAAGTAGATAATACTAAAAATTATCAAAGAATCGACTACAAAATTTAACGCTCTCTTTGTTTTATTAGCTTGATTTTTGGCAATAGAGTCTATTTCCTTTTTTTCAACAACAAGTTTATCTTTATATTCCTCAAAATAATTTTGGTCAATATTTCTTGATTTAATTTCAGATGTTGCAGCTTCTATAGCACTTATTTGATATTTTTTCTTTTCAACGGTTACAATTTTAATCAACTCATCATCTGTCCTCTCGGACATTACTTTTCTAAATTCGTTTTCCATTTTTATATATGAATGCTAATGTTTAATATATGTGTCTTAGCAAAGGAATATGTTACTATGTAATCGACCTTTTTGCTAAGATTTAATAACTTTTTCTTCATAAAATCTTGGCTCCATAGCAAATATGCAAGAAACATCAAATCAATTATTAAACCTGTTATGACATATACTTGGTGTTTGGGATCGTTATTTTTTCAACTGTCTTTTTTTTATTATCGAAAAAATAAACACGATTAAGACGTGGGTCAATAGGCAAACTGCTAATTTAAAGAGGAACCCCAAACCATATTCGTCGTGTTCCCAAATTGATTTTAGATAAATTAACAACCCAACATATGCAATTATTAAAATTCCGTTAGCGATAGAAAATTTGTAAAACATCTTCCAGCCAGAAAGCATATAAATACTCACAATCCAAATAACAATCGGAAGAAGTATAATTAATAATAGTTCCATTTTATTCAGTCTTATTTTTGTTCGCTATATGGAAGAAAATAGTTCTTAGTTCTCTTTCTTTTGTCAACTCAAAATATCAGGTAAAGAACATAAACTCTTAGCTTCCTATGCATACTGTAAAAGGTTTTGATTATATCTTTTCCAAAGTCTACTAAGGTTTGACTAAGTTGTTATTCCGTCAATTTTCTTTTTTAATACAAGAATAAGCTCGTCCAAATTATTTACTGAAGTTTTCCAATCTCCCCAATTATTTTTTTATAGTTCTCTCTTTATTTAGAACATTTTAGCAGTCTAGTTAAGTTCAAATATATAATTTTATGCTGCTATTTCCATTTGAATTTTAATTGATACCAAAATGAATTCAATTCGTATCGAATTCCACCCGACTCCCAATTAACATCATACTTTTCGGTTCTATCATTCACATAAGGTGGAATTCCGATTTTCAGATGTAACATTGGGTCATTATTTTTTTACAGTTTCATAAAATTCTGATTCGAGTGAGGATTTCTGATAGTATTGAATTTCTATTATTGTTTTCTTTTTTTCGCTTTTATAGATGTATAAGTTTAAATCATACAAGTTTTCATAAATTACTTTTAATTCAGCTGTTATTTTTTCGAGTGATTTGAGTTCCTTTTTCTCATTCTCTTTTTTTCGTGCAATTCTATTCCAATTGTCTTGTTTTATCTCGGAAATAATATAGTAAATATTATTTGAGATTCTATTCCAACAAGAATGATGTGCCATTTCTAAAAGAGTAGAAGTAGCTTCTTTTAAATTAAGTTCGAGATTCTTTTTCGTAACTTTTTTCAAGATATTAATTATTACGTTTTATAAATATAAAGCACGAAAATATAGTTAAAAACAGAATTCCAATGGTTCCCCAAATTATCAAATTCAACCACATGCTAGTATTATGGATTCCTGGAGCAAATTTCTTTAATAAAGGTTCGGCTGAGAAAAACAATATAATTATCAAAATGATAAAAGCCAAAAAATGGAATCCTATGATTTTTCTACTTGTCAATGTTTAAGTTTTTATGTTGCCTAATGTTTGATGTAAGGATAGTTACGTAATTAAGCCACTAACTTAATAAAAAAAGTACCGCACTAAAGGAAAATCCGCAGGATTTTATGAGAAGGCTAGAATCAAGCAATTATTTCTTGGACATGTTGTTAGCTACAGTTTTATTTTATTAATTCGTTCGAATTAAATCTACAGAAAACCCTATTTAAGAGTATAGTCGAGATAAACATAGCAAATCAGTATTAAAGTCAGATTCCGATTTCTCATTAGTTGGTTTTTTTCAAACTTTCTAAATTGCTGAAGAATTTTAAAGTTACTTTATACCTAAAACATTATTTGTTTTAAGATTTCTAAAAAATCAAAATATTTGATCATTTTAAAAGGCACACTACTAAAGCTGTTCCAGTTGTACTAATAAAGATTGAACTTTGCCAGAAATAAACTTTATTTCCCCAAACGCTCAACCACTTTTTACCAAATGATTCTTTTACATAACCTTTCATACTTTTATAATAGAGAAAATTAATTATCAAGAAAACTGTAATTACTGTTATGATTATCCAAATTTTTTCCATTTCTCAAAATTTTAATGTTATGTTTTCAAATTGTTACCAACAGTTGTAAATGCCCAATCGGTATATTTCAGTTATGTCACTCACAAATCTAACGGATTTTTGATCAACTTAAAATTGTTTACAGCTACTTGTGTGTAGAGTTCTGTTGTTTTACTAGAACTATATCCTAATAAAGTTTATATCTAGAGCAAGTCTGTACTATTTTCTAAAAGATAAGTAACGAAACTGTGCCTAAGTATATGTGGAGTTATCCTTTTATGGATTCTTCCTCTTTGCTCTTCAAACAGGTATTCTATAGGTTTATCTATTTTACCAGGAATAGGAACGTCTAAATGTAAAGAATGTCATAAAAGAAAAGCATCTACTCTTTACCGGATAAAAACATACAATGCTAAAAATAAAAAAGAGCGTCTCCACGCTCTTTTTCTTCACACAAATCATCTTAATTTAGGGGCTTAATCTAAAATTAAAACTCAACTTTTAATTACTTTTATCTTGGGGTTTGATAAAAGCAATAACTAATTTTTCACTTTGTAAAGATACAGTTTAATTCTTAATCAGCAAACATTTTAATGCGTTTTGTCAAATAAAAATGTTTTTTAACAGTTTTAAATGTAATTTTATGATTATAAAGTAATCTTTTTCTTACTTTTTTGTGTAGATAATCAAAAAAAGCCTCTCCATTTTCAGGAAAAGCTTCTCATCGGTTTACTACTAAACCACTCCCACATAATGGGAGACAACACAACATTGTTTATTGCTAAAAAAAATTTCAATATCAATTGAAGATTTTTGCAATTTTACGGTCTGGACAGCATCCAAACGCTATGCTTTTAGGTTTTTTAAAACCTAATATTCGCTCAATTTCAAAATAACTTTTGGTCTGCAAATATATAATTAATAGAGTCTAATCCAACATAAATACCACTAAATTTTACGAAGAGAGTGCATCAATAAACGGACGCTGGTCTACAATAAAAGTACAATCATCGCTATAGATTTAAATAGTCTATGGTGCTAAGAAATGATGATCTTTTTTCTGATAGATCAATAGGTTTTAAGATAAATTATGTGAACGGATTTAACTCCATTCGTTACTATTCTTAACGTGTTATTTATCAAATATCTATTCTATTACTTTTTTAATCAGAAAGATAATGACTTTTGGTTTTGAGATACTATATAAATTAGATTCGTACTCATGTTTTTTGCTTGTTTTATAAAGCCTGAATATGGAAATATAAAAGGTGAAAAAGGAAATAACTCTGATTATGAGAGGATTTAAAATGTATATATGAGTATTTTTAGTATAAAATTTAAACGGTTTTTGATGAGGAAATAAATTTCCAACTGTTGGCTGGAGTATTATGTTTGCTCTTTTAAAGTAATTTCGTTTTAATTTTTTTGTGAGTACAGACAAAGCTATTTGAAAAAGAAAACCCCAAACTAATTATGAAAATAAATAAGAAATATGATTAAAAATAATTTAGATTACTTTTAATATTAACAATTAAAGTATACAATCAGACAAACTGATTGATATAAGCCCCAGTTGATATAGCATTTGATTATTCGAATGATTAAAATTGAATAGCATCACTATGAGTACACAAGAAATAGAACTTTCCTTAACAGGACACAATAGCCACAAAATTTCCATTCCGTTGGGTCAGGGAAGTTTATCTATAGGAACTATTGGAATGGATACAAAAAAATTTGATGTTTTGGTTGAGGAAAACCTGCCTATCAATTGGGATACTTTTAGTAGTGATCGGCCTCGCTTTTTTTATTACTATGGTAATGATCAGGGTTTTATCAAATGGACCGAAAAAAGAAAAACAGAAGATTTTACCTGGGTACCACAAGAAGATGTTTCAGTAGATTTTACAAATTCTCATATACGTAATCTAAGTATTCATTCTAACGATAAACATGTACAAATTAAGCTAGGAAAAAATACGTTAAGACTTTATTTGTCAGGAACTATTCAATATATCGATATTCAAAAAATCGAAAGAAACACTTCACTAATAATTTGTCCTACCGTTTCTGGTTATGAGAACTACACGTTACCCTTATTAAAAAATCTAAAAGATATTACCAATTTAGCTATCTCTATGAGTCCCGTTGGTCAAGCACTTGATTGCGAAAGTTTAGTACAGTTTAAAGCATTAAAAAGCTTGAGTTTACAAGGGAGTTTAACCAATCTGCATTTTTTAGAAAAGCTGGAAAAATTAGAAAAGCTGGCGCTACGATACGTCCCGGATTTAGAAAACCTCCCTGCACTACATACCTGGAAAAATTTAACTTCATTCATTGGTTGGAATATTGAAGAAACAAAGGGAAAAGTATTGCGAAGTGAATTAAAAAAAATAACTAAAGAAAGAACATTAGAACACGCCTCAGTATCACAACTCAAAAAAGCCATTTGGTTTACAACAGAATATGGAATTCCTTTTTCGGCTTGGCCGGATAAAGAAGCTAAAAAAGCAGTAAAAGTCTATAAGGCAACTCTTAAAATGCTAAAAAAATCCAAAACAGAAAAGGAAGTAAAAAGCTTATTAACTGACTTTACAAAAGTATTTAATGATTTCGCACAAATAGAAACTACCGAAAGAGAAGATATTGGTGAGGCCATTCATCAGCTAAGACAAGTTCCTGCCATAGATATCGATGAAGAACTAGCCAGCAAATGGTTTGACGAAGCAAGAGATTATTAGTTAAATAAAACACAGTAGTACAATATGTTGACCATAAAATCAAAATCAGATATCATCATCCCTTTTGAAAAAATGGGAGATGAAACATGGATAGAAAACACCAAATTGATCCTATTAGCTTTTGCAGGTAACTGGCAGAATAAATTGCCCGAACCCATTCCTGCTGAAGCGATAAGAATAGTAGAAAAAAGATTAGATACTACTTTACCTGTCAATTTGAAGTTATTTTATCAACATTTTGGAATTGCTAATATCTCAGAACAATTACAAGAATTGGATGATATTGGGTGGATACAAGATATATGGAAAGATCAGCCAGAATATGGACCTGATTTTTCTGTAGAAGATAAAAAACACCTCCCTTTTTTAATCTCATTTAGTGACTATTTAGGTAACGGAAACATGTTTTGTTTTCATAGCAAGACGAAAGAAATCTATTATTTTGACCACGATGAACAACCGTACCTAACCAAACTATTTGATGACGTTAGTGATTATATCAAAGGCTGTTTGATTTCTTGTCAGGAAGATTTATTTGATCAAGAAATAGGACAAAAAAAGGCAGAAGAGTGGTGTGAGGAAATTTTAAAGGACCTATTTAGTGAAGCTGTTATACAAAAGTGGAAATACTAAAACGAACTCTAAACTAAGATGCCAAAATCCATAGAACAATTTAAAAAAGAACTTTTTCAGGAAAGTGATGGAAACACATTCAGTAAACTCAAAGAAAAGTTAATCAAAACATATGGATCTTCTAACCGAGAAGAAGTCATTACCATATTGATAGAGTATTGTAAAAATGGACAACTATTGCATTGGCGCAACTTTTTGCTTTCGGATGTTCTAAAACTTGTTCAGGCAAATGAGTATAAATACGCTTCTTTTTTCGAATGGACTATCACACAATCTTCATTGATCTATTGGGGAATTGACGGACTTTTGAAAACAAAGGGAGAAAAAGCATACGATACTCTAATCCATGTATTGACAGATGAAAATATAGCATTGGCATCAAGAGCAAAAGCTATTAAAAGTATCTCTGTATATAGTAAACAAACTTTTGATAAGGCATTACCAGAAGATCCCGGGTACTGGAAGGCTAATGATTTTCGTATAGATGAAATACTTACCTGGCAAAACAATGGTTATCTAAATGGGAAAGGGTATGAAAAACCGACAGTACACGCATCGCTCAGGAACCCCAAAACATCCTTTGAAAAAATAGTAGCAGTACTCGACCAAACCCTAGAGAAACAGAGAAGCAATCATCAAGATGCATCTAATCCATCGGATTGGATGGTGATAGCCGATAAAGAGAAAATTGCTGAAATAGAGAAACACTGGAAATTACCCGATGAGTATCTTCTATTTCTGAAGAATTACTCACCACTCAAAGTCTTTATAAAAAATAATACCTTTCCCCAGGGATTGAGTCTTTATGGAGCTCAAAATTTGCTCAAAAAGCAGCATGGCTATGCATATAATCCCGTCAAAAAAGAAGTTCTAGCGAATTGGCCTGCGCATTTAGTTGTGATCGCAGATACAGATACAGACCCGTATTGTATAGATATAAACGACAGCAAAGGTACTATTTATACCAGTATGTATGGAACAGGTAGTTGGGAGTTTGATGTGTTTTCAGATTCTTTTGAAGATTTTTTAAAAGTGATAACAACTTAAAAATAGAAGGTGCTCTAGAAAGCTAAAGGACTCACATTTGGATCTGATTAAGATAAAGACCAATTGTCGGATTTATGCAACTATTCTAGTTAATCTAAGGAGGAAATTGCGTTTTTATGTAATTACAAAAAAAAGCCTCAATTTACATTGAAGCTTTTTGCAATTTAGCGGTCTGGACGGGACTCGAACCCGCGACCTTCGCCGTGACAGGGCGACATTCTAACCAGCTGAACTACCAGACCGTTGCGCATTGCGGATGCAAATATAAGCCTCATTTTCATATATGCAATAATTTTATGAAGTTATTTTATATAATTTTTATTAAAATTATACAAATTTCTGCCTTTCAACTAAATAGGTTGTAAGAATTGTATCAAAATCTTTAGTGATATCTGCTTCTACGTATTTTATCTTGTATTGAGAACATTTCATTTTTAATTCATAAAAATAATCAGCTACCGCTTTCTGATAGTTCTCTTTTATATTATCTGCATAAACATTGAGATGTTCACCCGTTTCTACATCAACAAAACGCGTAGGGCGATTATTAAATTCAAAATTAACTTCTTTGGTACTGTCAAAAGTATGAAAGAGCACTACATCATGTTTATTATGTTTAAGATGTCTAAGCGCCTCAAAAAGTTTGTCCGGCTCTGTTGTTGCCTGTAACATATCAGTAAATAAAAAAATGAGGGATCTACGATGAATTTTTTCTGCTATCAGATGCAAAAACGAATAGGTATCCGTGTTTTTTGTGTCTGGTGTCTCTGTAACTATATTACTTAAGGTGCTCAATAACATTTGGTGATGTCTTTCACTTCCTTTTTCTGGGGCATAATAATCATACGTATCACTGTAAATACTTAATCCAACGGCATCTCTTTGTTTTTTAAGAATACTCATCAAACATGCAGTTGCCAATGTAGAAAAACTAATTTTATTCAAAGATCCCAGGTGATGTTCTTTGATTTCAGGATAGTGCATAGATGATGAATTGTCTATAATAATATGACATCTTAGATTAGTTTCTTCTTCATATCTCTTGGTAAAAAGTTTATCTGTTTTAGCATATAGCTTCCAGTCAATATGTTTAGTACTTTCACCATTATTATACACCTTATGCTCGGCAAATTCTGCAGAAAATCCATGAAACGGGCTTTTGTGCATTCCAGAAATAAATCCTTCTACTACTTGTTTTGCAAGGAGTTCAAGATTAATGAATCCAGTAGTTTTGTTAGTTTCTTTTTGAATATCCATAAGGTGTTTTTCTAAAATGAACAAGCTAATGTCATTACTTCAAAGATAACTATTTCATTTTATCTGTTAGAGCCCGCTAAAAGTGAACTATTACAAAAGTAAAGGCGGATTTTCTAGAATTCATTTTTTTTGAGTAGTCACATTTGTAATTTTACATAAGGTATGTGTATGATTGATTGAATAATTTATTTGAAAAAATTAGCAAGTATGTAAACCGAGATGTTATAAACGTAAAAAGGTTTGACTCAGAGCCAAACCTTTTTATCAATATGCTATTTTAGTAGATTACAAAAGAGAGTCTATTGCTTCTGCGTATACATTTTTAGGCGATACACCTACTTGTCGTCCTACTACTTCTCCATTCTGAAAAACTAATACTGTAGGAATATTTCTAACACCGTACTTTGCAGCAAATTCTTGATTAGCATCCACATCTACCTTGCCCACAACGGCTTTTCCATCATATTCTTCACTGATTTGTTCTATGATAGGACCTACCATACGACAAGGACCACACCATGCAGCCCAAAAGTCAACAAGTACAGGTTTATCACTTTTTAGTACTACTTCGTCAAATGTAGCATCTGTTATTTCTAGTGCCATAATTATATATGTTTTAAATTCTTATTTAATTTGTTATTTGCGAAATTAGTCAATAATTCTGCCAAAGCTTACAGTCATAATATTTGTTTTAACTATAAGGATATTGAATTTTCTGATACCAAAATAAAATATTAATGTATGGTAACCTAGAACAATTGTTAATTTTAAGCAATAGATTTATAGGATACACTTAAAAAAATATGCTGAAAGAAAGCATTTATGTATAAAAATAAATAAAAGCTTCTTATTTAACGCATAGGCTAAGACGTTAAAAACACTCACTTTTCTTAACAAAAGGTGTCGTTTGTAGATAAAGTTTCAAAAAGTTGTTTTTAGCTCTTTAAGGATTTAAATTATAATTTAATTAACATTATATTTGTTTTTTTAAAATTTAATGAAAGAAACCAGACTTCCATATTGTGACCTTATTTTTAAAGAAACTCATGCTATTATTGTAATGAATGAAGGTTCAGAGATAACTGTTGCTATAGGTGAAGAAATTACTTCATCGTTAGAAGCACATTACAAAGGGCGAAATTTTGTATTTATTACCCATCGCAAATTTCCACACAAGATCGATTTAAAGGTGTATGAAGGTAGAATTCTTAAAAACATGATAGGGTATGCTATTGTTTCTGATGATCCGGCAGAGGTAAATAGGGCTGTAGAAGAACGTCCGTTATGGGATCAGGCTTTTACATTTTTTAGAGAACTGGAAGAGGCGGAAAATTGGGCGCGAAGTTTTTTTGATTAGATCTTAATAACGTTTTCTTGTGCCTAAAAAAATAAATAGATTTGTTTCACTATATAAATTTGTAACCCTTTCAGTAAAGACGATATTTATGTTACATACGTACTTTATGGATTATATTAATTCAATTTATAATACACTTCATCCTGTTCCAGTGCAACTAATAATTCCTGAGAAATATTGACCTTTTGTTTTCTGCTAGGCATATGTAGTTTTAATTTTTCTGCCATTTCAAAGATCACAAAATTAAGAGTATGATTTCCGGAGTGCTCTGTCAATAACTCTTTTAAAGTTTCAATTCTAGCGTCAGAAAGCGTATTGATATCTAATTGAATGGTTAATTTTCTGGCATACGTTTCCATTACATCGTGTAATAGTTGAAAACTGTTAAATTGAATTCTGGGATCTCCTTTTTTACCGGTATCTCTATTCATCCATCCTTCTTTAATAAAAGCTTTAGCGTATACGAATGTGCTTTGTACTAAAAATGGTCTGTGCTTTAAATAATCTTCTCCAAAAATTCTAAATTCATGCGCTGTTGTGTAATCCTCAATACTAAAAGTAGCCCAGCCTTTACCATTTTTAGAAGTACGATGTTCTACATTTGTAATCACGCCTCCAAATGAAATTTCACGATTCAAATTCTTTTCCAGTTCAACAAAATTGGAAAGTGTGCCATTACAGAAATATTTCATTTCATATTTAAAATCATCCAGAGGATGTCCAGAAAGATAAATCCCTACTACTTCTTTTTCTCTGGCAAGTTTTTCCATAGTTCCCCATTCTTCACAAGGAGGTACAATAGGTTCTGCAATCTGCACCTCACTAGCTTCTCCAAAGAGACTTACTTGAGAAGAATTTTCACTTTCCTGAAATTTAGAACCATATTTTACCGCTTTTTCTAAAAAGGTTATTCCATCACCTTCCTGATGAAAATATTGTCCTCTATGCGTTTCAGTAAAAGAATCAAAGCCACCTGCGAGCGCAAGGCTTTCAAAAGCTTTTTTGTTAGCTGCACGCAGATCAATACGTTTTGCCATATCAAAAATAGATCGATAAGGTCCATCTTCTTTTCTATTTTCTACTATGGTAGCAACTGCTCCTGTACCCACACCTTTTATGGCACCCATCCCAAAACGTACTGCACCTTCTTTGTTTACAGAAAATTTACGATAGGACTCATTAACATCCGGACCAAGTACATCTAGTTTCATACGTTTACACTCTTCCATAAAAAAGGTAACCTGTTTGATGTCATTCATATTATTGGAGAGAACGGCAGCCATATATTCTGCGGGATAATGAGCTTTTAGATACGCAGTTTGATAAGCAATCCATGCGTAGCATGTAGAATGTGATTTGTTAAACGCATAGGCTGCAAATGCTTCCCAATCTTTCCATATTTTTTCTAAACTTTCTTCTGCATGTCCATTTGCGGATGCTTGAGAAATGAATTTAGGCTTCATTTTATCCAGTACCGCTTTTTGTTTTTTACCCATGGCTTTACGTAAAACATCCGCTTCGCCTTTAGTAAAATTCGCTAATTTTTGTGACAATAGCATTACTTGCTCTTGATACACAGTGATTCCGTATGTTTCTTTTAGATATTCTTCGCAAGCTTCAAGATCATAGATAATTTCTTCTGTACCATGTTTTCTGTTAATAAAACTAGGAATGTATTCTAGAGGTCCTGGACGATATAAGGCATTCATTGCAATGAGATCGGCAAAAACTGTAGGTTTTAATTCCTTCATATATTTTTGCATCCCAGGAGATTCATACTGGAACACACCTACGGTTTCTCCTCGCTGGAATAGTGCATAGGTTTCTTCATCATCTAACGGAAAATTCTCAGGATCTAAATCAACATTATGCTTTGCTTTTACAATCTTAACCGTATCTTTTATTAAGGTCAGTGTTTTTAGTCCCAGAAAATCCATTTTTAATAATCCGGCATCTTCTACGACAGAGTTGTCGAATTGTGTACAATACATGTCAGAATCCTTTGCTAATGCAACGGGCACAAATTTGGTAATGTCATCTGGTGTAATAATAACCCCACAAGCATGTATCCCTGTGTTTCTTACAGAACCTTCCAGAACACGTGCCTGGTTTAGGGTTTCAGCTTCCAGATCATTACCCTCTGCTATTTTAAGAAGTTCATGTACTTTTTCTAGTTCGTCACTCCTGAATTTCTTCTTTAGTGTAGCCTCATCAATACCGAAAATTTTTCCAAGTTTGGACATATTCGGAATTAACTTGGCAATTCGATCTGAATCACCAAGCGGTAAATCCAGTACCCGGGCAGTATCCCGTATGGACGATTTAGCAGCCATCGTACCATATGTAATAATTTGTGCTACTTGATTAGCTCCATATTTTTCTATCACATAATCCATGACCCGGCTGCGGCCTTCATCGTCAAAATCAATATCAATATCAGGCATACTTACACGATCGGGATTCAGGAATCTCTCAAATAGTAAGTCATATTTTATGGGGTCGAGATTAGTAATCCATAAACAGTAAGCAACAACTGATCCTGCAGCAGATCCACGACCCGGACCTACAGAAACATCCATTGTTCTCGCAGCGCGAATAAAATCTTCTACGATAAGAAAATATCCCGGATATCCTGTTTTTTCGATTACTTTAAGTTCAAAATCCAGACGCTCATCGATTTCTGGAGTAATTTCTGTATATCTTTTTTTTGCGCCTTGATACGTAATATGTCTTAGGTATTTATTTTCTCCTCTTTTACCACCATCAATAGCATCTTCTGCGGATTGAAACTCTGCAGGGATATCAAAAGCAGGTAATAAAACATCTCTGGCTAATGTGAATGGTTCAATTTTATCTACAATTTCCTGTACATTCTCTATAGCTTCCGGAAGATCTTTGAATAAACTTTTCATCTCATCAGATGATTTAAAGTAGTACTCCTGATTAGGTAATCCATAGCGATATCCTCTTCCTCTTCCGATAGGGGTTGCTTGCTTTTCTCCATCTTTTACGCACAAAAGAATATCGTGTGCATTAGCATCTGCTTTTTCACAATAATATGTATTATTGGTAGCAACGGTTTTGATTTTATGTTTCTTAGCAAAATCAACTAGAACCGGATTTACTCTATTTTCATCCTCTTGATTATGGCGCATAAGTTCGATATAGAGATCATCGCCAAATTCCTGATGCCACCATAATAATGCTTCTTCAGCCTGTTTTTCCCCTATATTTAATACTTTACTAGGAACTTCGCCATAAAGATTTCCGGTGAGTACAATAATATCTTCTTTATACTGCTTGATTACATTTTTATCAATTCTGGGCACATAATAGAATCCATCTACAAAGCCTATAGAAGACATTTTTGCAAGATTGTGGTATCCGTTTTTGTTTTTAGCTAGTAATACAATTTGATATCCATTATCTTTTCTTGATTTATTGGTGTGATCTTCGCAGACAAAAAATTCGCAACCAACAATAGCTTTCATTTCTTTTGCAGTTGGTTCTTCTCCGTTTTCAATTGCTTCTTTATTGGCTGAGATTACTTTTTTATTGTGATTAGCAACTCCTTCTACAAAATGAAATGCGCCCATCATATTGGCGTGGTCTGTCATTGCTACAGCAGGCATCTTTTGAGTAGCGGCAACTTTTATTAAATCGGGGATACTTGTAGTGGATTGTAATACTGAAAATTGGGTGTGATTGTGTAAGTGTACAAAATCCAGTGCATCTAATGCTGCAAGATTTTTTTTAAGATCTTGTTGAGATATGTTGGCATCACCTTGATTCGCAAGTGCTTCTCTTATTTTTTGTGAAGCTTTCTTGAGATTAATATGTTTTAATCCTATTAACTGAATAGGTAAAGGATGTGTCTCTTTAAAATTCTGAAAATAATCCGGGTTAACATCTAATTCTTCTTTTGTGAAGACTTGTTTTCTGATTAATTCAAGGAAACATCGTGTGGTAGCTTCTACATCAGCTGTTGCATTATGTGCTTCGCCAAAAGCTACTCCAAAAAGATGCTGATGGAGTTCTGTTAAAGTGGGGAGTTTAAATTTTCCACCACGACCTCCTGGGATTTGACATAGTTTGGCTGTTGTTTCTGTACAGGTATCCAGTACGGGAAGTTCCTGAAGTTGATTTTCTATCCCTAATCGATAGAATTCTGATCCCATAATATTAACATCAAAGCCTACGTTTTGTCCTATTACAAACTTTGTTTTGGATAGTGCGATGTTAAATTTTTCCAGTACTTCTTCTAGTGTAATACCATCTTGTGCTGCCAATTCAGTAGAGATTCCATGAATTTTTTCAGCATCATAGGGTATATTAAAACCTTCTGGTTGTACCAGATAATCTTGATGCTCCAGGCAGTTTCCCATCTCATCGTGTAACTGCCATGCAATTTGTATACATCTGGGCCAATTATCCGTGTCACTTATTGGGGCGTCCCACCGTTTTGGTAATCCTGTGGTTTCTGTATCAAAGATTAAGTACATAGAGTGAGTCGTTTGAATAGAATATTAATGATTCTGGATAGTTGCAAAAATAAGAAAAATGAACACTGAATAACTGAAAAGTTATGTTCAGTTATTAACTAATAAAGCCGAAGGATATCCTTCAGCTTTATTATGTTTTGTATGGAGAAATGTATGTTGCTACCGCTGGTTTTAGATACACTCTCAATCGTAGTTTGATCCCTTTCTTTTGTTCTTAAAAGCGACAAAGCGTTTATCAGTACCACTGATAAACGCTTTGTTTATTTATAGTTGAGTTTGTTAATTAGTATCCAAAATCGAAAACACCTTCTGTAACAACTACACCGCTTCGGGTAGTAAACTCGTAGGTACCAGTGATACATTGAGTTTCTGAGTTGTGATCAGTTATAGTAAGTGTTCCACTTATAGCTGAAGACTTATCATTATCAAGGCTATAGGTTGCACTATAATCTCCAGAACCGGTTAGGGAGTACTGCCCTGGGGTTACGTTTATAGGAAAAACAATAGTGATTTCTTCGGTATCATTCTTTGCTTTTATGAGTATTGATGGATTGTTAACTCCAAAAGGTATAGCATCGTGGTCATCTGTAATCATATCTACTCCGTTTACTTTTGCGGTAAGCGATGCGTTAAGAAGACATTCATTGATTTCTTCTTCTTCCTCTTCTTCCTCTTCAACAATTACTTCTTCTTCAATAACCTCTTCTTTTTCTGGTACAAAGTTTTCGATTGGTAATCTATAGAACCATCCATTTCTAAACGTTATAGATTTGCCATCACTCCCTTTAAGATCTTGAAAGTAGAAGCTACCAGAAATTTCATTATTGTAAATTTCGTCAACAACAATTTGTCCTTGGCTCACACCATTTTCTGAGGAGAATTTAGTATTGCTGTTTTGAAAAGTTACTGCATTTACAGCTTGTTGATTTATTTTATAGGTTCCTGTTTTACTTGATGTTATTGTAAAACTGATAGACTCTGAACCGGTAGAGCCTTGAATTACCAAGGTGCCATCATCATGAAGCACTGCTTTTTTGATACCCGGTCTGAATAGTTCATTGTCATCATCAATTGTAGCTTGAAGACCCGGAGAATTTACTTCTATGTCGGTAGTACATGAGTTAAAGATCAAACAAAAAAATGCAATAAATGGGGTAATTTTTCTGATCATATACTTGGGGTTTAAAAAATTAGAACTAAAAATGTGCTTAAATATTTGATGCAAACATATCATGAAAATTCGAGTAAAACAATTTTTATACAATAAAAAACACTTTTTTTATCGATTAAGTATGTAAAATATCGATGAAATACACAAAAATTGATATTTTTATATTTAAAAGTAAGTTTTAATCTTTCAATATTTTATTATGAATTAATTTTATTTCCAAGGTTTCTATTGGGGTAATTCTAACTTATAAATATTTAAATAATTGATTACTAATATTTTATAATTTATGTGATTATTTATTTTTGTAAGTATTTTGTAAACTTATAAAGTCCATTATTATCGATAAAAGTTTATGTAATTTGGATAAATTACATAAATATAGGTGGAGATGAGGTTCGTTTGATTTTTAGTTGGTTTGATGATTTTAATTGTTAAAAGATGATAAATCGGTTGAATACTCTAAAAAAAATATAGTATCCTTTTTGACTTTTTGCTAGTTTCATTGTGTTTTAAAATAAAGAGTTGAAAACTATAGTTTTACAGTTTTTTTGTTAGATAAATAGTGATAGTTTTTTTAGTGGTAAGAAATAGCTTAGTTTTTTAATGTTAGTTTGTTAGAAATGACTACATTTGCGCACTTAATTATAATCGGGTCGTGTACCCAAAAATTAATTTATATGTCTGTTAAAATTAGATTACAAAGACACGGTAAAAAAGGAAAGCCTTTTTACTGGATCGTAGCAGCTGATGCTAGAGCAAAAAGAGATGGTAAATTCTTAGAGAAACTAGGAACGTACAATCCAAATACAAATCCTGCAACTATTGACTTAAGTGTTGATGATGCGGTAAAATGGTTACAAAATGGAGCGCAGCCTACGGATACGGCTCGTGCTATTTTATCTTACAAAGGAGCAATGCTTAAGAATCACCTTGCCGGTGGTGTTAAGAAAGGCGCTTTTACAGAAGAGCAAGCTGAAGAGAAATTTAAAGCTTGGTTAGGTGAAAAAGAAGGGTTAGTTGACGCTCAGAAAGCTACATTAGCAAAAGCAGATGCAGATGCTAAAGCAAAAATATTAGCTGCAGAAAAAGAAGTAAATGCTAAGCGCGAAGCAGATGCTGCAGAAGCAGAAGCTGCTGCTAAAGCAGAAGAAGTTGCAGCACAGGCGGCTGAAGAAGTAACTGAAGAAGCTAGCAACGAGGAAGAATAATTGAACTAATAACGATGAAGAAAGAAGATTGCTTCTATCTAGGCAAAATCGTAAGTAAGTTCAGTTTTAAGGGAGAACTGTTGATTAAACTCGACACAGATGAACCCGAAAATTATGTAGGAATGGAATCAGTTTTTGTTGATTATAACAAAAATTTGGTTCCATTTTTTTTAGAACGTAGCGCGCTTCATAAAAGCGATTTGTTGAGGGTAAAATTTGAAGATATTGATTCAGAAGAAGATGCAGATGATTTAATGAAGGCAAAAATTTATCTACCATTAGATCTATTGCCAAAACTCGAAGGAAATCAATTTTATTTTCATGAAGTTATTGGTTTTAAAATAATAGACCAGACTTTTGGCGAAGTTGGTGTTATTACAAATATCAATGATACTACCTCGCAGGCGCTTTTTGAGATTGATCGTGATGGCACAGAAATTCTGATTCCTATGAATGACGAGTTTATTGATAAGATTGATCGAGATGCAAAGACTATTTTTGTATCAGCACCAGAGGGATTAATTGATTTATATTTAGAATAGACAATATTACTGTTCGATTCTATACTGATTACTTCTTGCATGTACATCTATTTATAATTCCCGTATCCATTGTTATAATTCATTAGTTTCATGAGTACATCGTTTAGATTTAAGCAATTTACTATACACCAGGATCGCTGTGCTATGAAAGTAGGGACAGATGGTGTGTTACTAGGCTCATGGGTGCCAGTATCTGAAGAGGTTGATACGATTTTAGATATAGGTGCAGGTACAGGAGTTATTGCATTAATGATGGCGCAGCGATCTAATGCTGAAGTTATAGATGCCATAGAAATTGAAAGTAGTGCTTATGAACAAGCTGTAGAAAATTTTGAGGCTTCTGATTGGGGAGATCGTTTATTTTGCTACCATGCTTCTTTTCAGGAGTTTTTTCAGGAAATAGAGGAAACGTATGATTTGTTGATTAGTAATCCTCCATTTTTTAAAGAAAATTATAAAACACAGGATGTTGATCGCGATATGGCAAGATTTGAAGACGCACTCCCATTTGAGCATCTTTTTATTGGAGTCTCTCGTTTACTTTCTGAAAACGGAAAATTTGCTTTAATAATACCATTTAAAGAGGAAAATACGGTGGTTGATATCGGTAAGTCAGTAGGATTGTTTCCTCAAAAAATTACCAGAGTTAAAGGAACACCTACCTCAAAAATTAAAAGAAGTATGTTGTTGTTTGGTTTTAATAACGTTTCATGTGAACCAGATGAATTAATCATAGAACATGACAGGCATCAATATACTGATTCTTATATTGACCTAACCAAAGCATTCTATCTTAATATGTAAAAACCAGGTCTTTGATGATTTTTTTTATAAAAGTATATATCCTTACTAGTTGTAATTTCTTTTCATTGGTTTTTAAATTTTTGTCATAAAAAAAAGGAGAACTCTTGCAAGCCTCCTTTCTTTCCTAAATTCAATCACTCTATGAAGTTTAATCTATATTGGGGATACAGATTAAATTGTATAGCCTTTTTTAAATTATGATTACTTACTAATCCAGTTTCCTTCTGCATCTGCATAAACTTCCATAGCTTCACCATCTTCTTTTGCTAGTATAAGTTTGAACTCAGACGCGTCTTCCTTAGCTCCAGCCGCAGTGATTGTTGCTCCTGCAAAATCTTTTGCTACAGCATCAAGAATTGGCTGAGGAAGGTTTTCTACAGCTACCTCAATATATTTTTCTTGAGCTACAACTTCAGTTGCATCATTAGAATCGATAGAAGCAATCTCCTGTGCGTTCATTGTTTGAGTTCCTACTAAAAGTCCTAAAGCTACTACTGGTAATACAAATAAATTTTTCATCTTTTTAAGTTTTAAATTATTATTGTTTATTAATTTTTATTTCAGATGTTAGATATAGAGGAATAATTATGCCAAGTAGCTGATTTGGCTTGAAATCTATATAAATAACTGATAAACAATGTTTTAAATAAAAACATAAAGAGTGTTAAGAGGTTCAAAATTGTGTGGAATGATGTGTGGAGTTGCGGAATTTACACACAATTTAATTAGTTTTTGGCTAGAAGTAAAAGCTATTTTGTAATTGAATATTTATAAGTAATGAGTAGAAGCATTAGTAGTCATTATTATTGCATAGTTATTCTATGATTGTTATCGAAAGTAAAGATGCGGGGATAACGTAAAGTAAACTAATTCGAATAATATTTTCTGAAAATGTAGTTTATTAAAATCGGAGGAGTTCAAATTAAGTGTGTTTGTTCTAAAATTTTATATCAAATTGGAGAGAATAACTAATGAAAGATTTTGTGAGGGTAATTATAAGAACATAAAAAAAGGAAAACTGTACAGTTCTCCTTTTCTCCTAAATTTAATCACTCTACGAATTAAGTTTAACGTTTTTTTGGTGGTTACTTATTTTGGGGTATGCGTGTTAAAAATAATCCTTAAGCTTTTAAAATATTATATTATTTGGTAATCCAGTTTCCTGCTGCATCTGCGTATACTTCTGCAGTTTCTCCATCTTCTTTAGTTAAGACTAATCTAAATTCAGAAGCATCTTCTTTTGCTCCGGCAGATGTTATAGTTGCTCCAGCAAAATCTTTTGCAACGGCATCTAATACAGGTTGTGGTAAATTTTCTGCAGCTACTTCAATATATTTTTCTTGTGTTGCTACTTCAACAGTTTCAGTTGATTCAATAACAGCTTCTTCTTGAGCATTCATTGTCTGTGTTCCTAAAAATCCTAAAGCTACTACTGCTAATACAAATAAATTTTTCATCTTGTTTTTAATTTTATTATTTAAATTAATTATTATTTTCTCGACTGGTAAGAATAGTGTAAGAATTATGCCATATGAAAATCAACGATCTTTTTCGATTTTAAATTACTGAAAATCAATTAAATATAATTTTTCATTATTTTATTGGTTAGTGTGTAATGTGTAGAAAGAATAGTTTTTATGGGGATTTTATCTACATTTTTTATAGGTATTGCCCTTGTGAAATAATCAATCGCTTTATTTTTTTAAGAAAATAATAAATGGATGATCCTTTTTTTGTGTATGTAGTGTGTTCAGATATATTAAAATTGAGAAATTCTGAGAAAATACGAGTTATTTTTTCCTTAAATTGAATTATTTATACTTTAATATCTTTAATTTTGAAGATAGTTTAAAAAAATAACATATAATGAAGCCAGATCTTTTTGAAGCACCAGATTACTATAACCTTGACGACCTTTTATCAGATGAGCATAAGTTAGTACGTGATGCTGCTCGTAGTTGGGTAAAGCGCGAGGTTTCTCCAATTATCGAAGAGTATGCACAACGTGCACAATTTCCTGATCAGATTATAAAAGGATTAGCAGAAATAGGAGCTTTTGGTCCCTATATTCCAGAGGAGTACGGCGGGGCAGGATTAGATCAAATAAGTTATGGACTGATTATGCAAGAGATAGAAAGAGGAGACTCTGGAGTACGGTCAACTGCTTCTGTACAATCCTCCTTAGTCATGTATCCTATCTGGAAATATGGTAATGAAGATCAACGAAAAAAATACTTATCTAAATTAGCTTCTGGAGAATTTATGGGTTGTTTCGGGCTTACAGAGCCGGATCATGGCTCTAATCCGGCTGGGATGACTACTAATTTTAAAGATAAAGGAGATCACTATCTGCTCAATGGAGCTAAGCTTTGGATATCTAATGCGCCATTTGCTGATATTGCTGTAGTATGGGCAAAAAATGAAGAAGGAAGAATACATGGGCTTATTGTAGAACGGGGAATGGAAGGGTTTTCTACCCCAGAAACACATCATAAATGGTCTCTTCGTGCATCGGCAACCGGAGAGCTTATTTTTGATAATGTAAAGGTGCCTAAGGCTAACATATTGCCAGGTAAGAGCGGTCTGGGAGCTCCATTGGGATGTTTGGATTCTGCACGTTATGGTATTGCCTGGGGAGCTATTGGAGCTGCAATGGATTGTTATGATACGGCTTTAAGATATGCTAAAGAGCGAATTCAGTTTGATAAACCTATTGCAGGAACTCAATTACAGCAAAAGAAGTTAGCAGAAATGATAACCGAAATTACAAAGGCACAGTTGCTGGCTTGGAGATTAGGTGTGCTAAAGGAAGAGGGAAAAGCAACTACAGCGCAGATATCTATGGCAAAACGTAATAACGTGGATATGGCTATAAAAATAGCCAGAGAAGCCAGACAGATTCTTGGAGGTATGGGGATTACAGGCGAGTATAGTATTATGAGGCATATGATGAATCTAGAAAGTGTAATAACCTATGAGGGCACTCACGATATTCATTTGTTAATTACTGGTATGGATATTACAGGAATAGCGGCATTTAAATAATAGTATTCAGTAGTATCTTATATAAAGGTTATAAAGAAAGAGTTGTTTTTATTAGATAAAATTTTATTTCTGCTCTTTTTTGATCTTCCTTGTTCTTAATTCCGCTTTCAGGTTTTACTTATTATTTGGTAAAAGCTAGTTTAATTCCCAGTAGAATAAAAATGCCACCAGTACAGGTATCGAGCCAGGATTTAATTTTGTAATTACGTCTGATACTATCTGATAATTTTGAAGCAAAAAAAGCCAATAATAAACACCAAACGGTTCCTGTAGTTACAAATGTTAACCCCAAAATAAGGAAAGGAGTATAGTTGTCTGTAAATTCAGGATTAATAAATTGAGGTAAAAAGGCAAGAAAAAATAAAGCTACTTTTGGGTTTAATACGTTGGTTAGTATTCCTGATAGATAGATTTTTCTGTTACTGATCTGTGATGTGCAAGTTCTTTTGATTTCAAATTTTTTGTCTGTTTTAGATCGTATTAATTGAATTCCCAGATAGATGAGGTAGATGACTCCCGTATATTTTACAATATTAAATGCGATTGCTGATTTTGCTAGTAAAATGGATAAACCCAATGTAGCAAACAAACAATGAATTAATGCTCCGGTAGATATTCCTAATGCAGAAAGGATTCCCGATTTTTTCCCTTGAGAAATACTTCTCCCTAGTATATAAATGGTATCTGCCCCTGGAGTTAGATTTAGTACAATACCAGCAAGTAAGAAAGCTTCAAAATTAACGATTCCAAACATTTTTTTCTTTTTACATTAAAAATAATACGATTACCTATGTGTTTTATGGAATGTAAATTTAACTTTATACCCGTAATCAAAAGCATTGATATGAGCGATATTAAGTGTAATTTCAATGGAATCAATCTTTTTTTAGCTTAAAAACAAGGGATCGTGATAAAAGATAAGTTAGATCTTAAAATTATAAAGTTTTTGAAAGAAAACTCGAGAGCATCCTACGCTCATATAGGTCGGGAAATTGGTTTGTCAGCTTCTGCAGTTGGTGAGCGGGTGCAGCGATTAGAAGATACAGGAGTTATTAAAAAATATGTAACTATAATAGATGCTAAGAAAATGGGTTTTTCTGTATCTGCTTATATTTTAATGAGTATTGATAGCAAACATTTTCATCATTTTATGGATACTTTAGAAAGTTTTCCAGAGATAGAACAATGTAGTAGAGTTACAGGAGAGAATTGTTTGATTATAAAAGTCGTTGTAAAAGATAGCGACCATTTACAAGAGGTAATTGATAGATTAACACCGTATGGTAATCCATCAACACAGGTTATTCTTTCAGATATTATAGCCAATAGTAGTAAAATAATAGACTAGTGCGTATAATAGATATGCCTTTTTAAATTGTATTTATGAAAATATTCGGACATCGAGGAGCAGCGGGATTAGTAGCAGAAAATACTATTGAATCTATTGTGGAAGCTATTAAACATGGTGTAGACGGTGTAGAGATAGATGTACATCGCTGTAAATCGGGAGAATTAATTGTTATCCATGATGAAACCTTAGAGAGAACTACTACTGGAGTAGGTAATGTTGCGGATCATACTTTACAGGAGTTACAAGAGCTAAGAACCAAAGAAGGTTTTATCATACCAACCTTAATACAGGTTCTGGAATGTATTAACGGTCAATGTGAATTGAATGTAGAATTAAAAGGAAAGTGTACTGCAATGCCTACAATTGAGGTATTAGAAACTTATATTGCTAAAACAGAGTGGGACTATAATCAATTTATCATTTCGAGTTTTGATCACGCTCAATTATTTGAGATAAAAGAGATGACTTCACAATTTAGATTAGGTGTGCTTACAGAAGAAGATATTACACACGCATTACCAATAGCAAAAAAGCTTCAGGCGTTTTCAGTACATCTGCCTATAACCAGTATTACTATAGAAGAAGTACGTGAGGCAAAAGAACTTGGGTATCAGGTGTATATCTGGACAGTAAATTTAGTGCCATTAATCGTACGATCAAAAACGTGGAAGGTAGATGGAATCATTACAGATTTTCCTAATTTTGTCTGATGCAATATGATCTCATAGTTATTGGCGGTGGAGCAGCAGGTTTTTTTACGGCATTAAATGTAGCTGAGCGTGACGCTACTTTAAAAATTGCCATTCTGGAAAGAGGAAAGGAAGTGTTGTCTAAAGTAAGAATTTCTGGTGGTGGTCGATGTAATGTGACCCATGCAGAATTTATTCCCCTAGAGTTAAGTAAACAGTATCCTCGAGGAGAAAAAGAACTTTTAGGACCATTTCATACTTTTATGACTGGTGATACGATGGATTGGTTCCAAAGTAGGGGTGTAGAGCTAAAAATTGAAGATGATGGAAGAGTTTTTCCAGTTTCGAATTCATCACAGACCATTATTGATTGTTTCTTAAAAGAAGCTAAGCGATTAAAGATTGATGTGCTCACGAATCATGTAGTAAAAAATTTTAATGATCATCACGGAGCGTGGCAGGTAACAACCAATCAAGGAGAGTTTGAAACGGCAAAATTAATGATTGCAACAGGAAGTAATCCAAAGGTATGGACAAAACTACAAGAAATGGAACATCAGATAGTTAATGCAGTTCCATCCCTGTTTACTTTTAATATAAAAGATAACAGAATTAAAAAATTACCCGGAATAGCCAAAGATGTTGTTGTTAAAGTAAAACAATCTAAATTATTAAGTGAAGGGCCTTTATTAATTACCCATTGGGGTATGAGTGGTCCGGCTATTCTCAAACTTTCTGCCTGGGGTGCTATCGAATTGAATGCAAGAAATTATAATTTTGAAATTAGTGTTAATTGGCTTCAATATGATACAAAAGAAAAGGCAATACATAAATTAAAAGTAGTGAGGGATGCTTACCCAAAACAATACATAACAAAATATGCACAGTTAGGATTGCCCAAAAGATTATGGCAAAGTCTGGTGTCTGCGGCAGAAATAAAGGATGAAACGCGCTGGGCAAATATGAATAAAGTGCAATTGGGCTCATTAGCAGAACAACTTACTGAAAGTGTTTTTAAAGTAGATGGGAAAAGCACTTTTAAAGAAGAGTTTGTTACTGCAGGAGGTATAGATCTTAAAGAAGTGAGTTTTAAAACATTCGAAAGTAAAAAACACAAACATCTTTATTTTGCCGGAGAGGTATTAAATATTGATGCGATTACAGGAGGATTTAATTTTCAGAATGCCTGGACAAGCGCTTTTATAGCAGCACAGGCAATAACAGCATAACTAATCATAGAATGCAAACATATATAGCGCTATTACGTGGAATCAATGTAAGTGGTAAGAAAAAGGTTATAATGACCGAACTCAAAGATATGTTCGAGCATCTGGGATATATCGCTGTGGTTACTTATATACAAAGTGGTAATGTTGTTTTTAAAGCAAAAGAAGAAACTATACAACTTTTAGAAGAAAAGATACACAAAGGAATTGGTACTCGTTTTGGATATAATGTCCCTGTTTTGGTAATGATTTCAACGCATTTACAAGCGGTATATGATCAAAATCCCTTTTTGCAAAGAATTAAAGAAGGGCAACTGGACGAGAAAAAAATGTATTTCACTTTGTTGTCTGACATTCCAGAGGTGTCGACTATAGAGAAACTTGATATTAGACCTGCTGATGGCGAAGAATATATTTTAAATAAGAATCACAAAGTTGTTTACCTGTATGCTGCTCAGGGTTATGGGAAAACCAAGCTGACTAATAATTTATTTGAGCAAAAATTAAAGTGTAACGCTACTACACGTAACCTAAAGACAACAGTTAAGCTTCTGGAGTTAAGTTTTTTGTCATGTTAATCTATGTGTAAAATACTGGTGCATGTGATCAGAATTTGCTATATTAAGTAGCATATTAACTAAAAACATCTATACCATGAAAAAAATTACATATATCCTTAGTATTTTTTTAATTTTTATTTCTAATCCAATTGCAGCCAAAGAGCATGCAGAGCCTATTAAGAAACTTCTTACTGACTATATTAGTGCAATTAACTCATTAGGTAAAACGGGTGAAAAAGAGGATGTGTTAAGCCTATTTAGTAAAGACTACACTGGTAATACCACCTATGTTAGACTTTCTGGCTCTATTATAAAAAATAGTTATAACAAGAATGATATTTCTATTCAACTAGATGATATTGTAGCTGATAATTACCGATTTAATCTGTCTTTAGATAAAATCGCTCATACTATTCAAAAAGAGAAAGCGGGTACTATTAGTGCACTGGTAAGTTTTGAATCCTCTATCGATAATAAAATCGCAGAAAAAGGAACCATGATTATAAATATTGTAGGCGCAAGTGGACGAGATGGAATCTGGCGAATTGTACAGAATAATATGGTTAGAGTTTCTGAAGAGAAGGAGATAGGAGATTGTGTTTGCTATGTCTATGGTAAAGGATCCACAAAATTTGTAACCGAAACATACTTCCCAGCTGGAGTAGAGTATAGTCATAAACTAGAATCATTTAATATTACTACAAAAGGCGACATAAGAACAATTAAAACAAACGATAAAGAATTCTCCTGGAATGTCCCTTCAAAGGAATTGTCGTCAAAAGGTGTGGTAATTGGTAAAGCAAGTATGGTAAAAGAGGCAATACAATTAGCGATCAAAGATATGCATAAGGACTATTGTGTTAATGTCTCTTTTAATTAGATTTTTAGAGTTACTATCCAATTAAGTTGTTTATTTAGCGTTGTGCTTATCGACCCTAATAATCAACAAAATTAAGGTGTTACCATATTTATTCTGGAAACGAATTATTTACTTTTGAGAAATATAATATCGATCGGTTTGAAAATGAATTAGGATATTCAAATGCATCAGTAATAACAGCTGCAGCTATGCATAGTGCGACGAATGAAATTGCAGATTATTACAGGTACAGATATGGTACTTCTAAATTGGTTATTGAACTGGGATTTAAGGAAGTGTTGAAAAGAGAATTTAATTAGATGGCTGGTGGTGGTCAAGTAAGAACCGGTAACCCTTTTGGGTTAATACCAACACAATTTACACATGCTTAGTTTGGTTTTGGTGATTGTAATTAATAAAAATCAAAGGACCGATAAATTTTAAATTTATCGGTCTTAAATTATAAAAAAAATGAATCTATCAGAATTTATAGAATTTACAAACTCTGAACAGTATTACCTCAATGCAAATTTGTCCTGTATACATATTGCATCAGAAACATCAAATATCCAAAATTTATATTTTGATTTGCTTTTGGATGTAGACTATAGTTTGGGAGAATCTATAAAACAAAAATGGCGTGTACGGGCTAATGGTTGTGAGTTTGCTTATAATATGATAAACAAATTTTTGGGGCCTTATATACAAATGAAATTATATACAGACCATCCTTTGTTATGGCATTATAATAGTAAGCTGGTTGAGTGTAAATTACAAGGATTTCCAAAAAATCAGGATTTGTTTTTAGGTCAATTATATCAATCATATATTAAGATTTCAAAAAATTGGATACAAGCAAGTAAAGATTTTTTCGCTACAGAGTATGCCTATAAGGATAAGGGCTTTAGAAATCTTACAATTCCCTTTCAGTTGAAGACAAGTATTGAAACAATTTGTAAGAATCATCAAATAGAATTTACCATTGTCAAAACTGAATACCCATTTAAAAATAAAAAAATACAGGCACTGGTGTTTACCAATGATTATGTGTCACCAGATAATTTTAATATGGGGCAACCTTATGTTTTAGCAGAAAATTTCACTATAGAAAAAATACAATAAATTATGAAAAACATATTAGTTTTGTTTACCCTATTTTCAGTAGTATCGACGTTTAGTCAAGATTTAGGAGGCAAATAGACAATGATTGTTGACGACATTACATTTACTTCTATTGAATGTCCAGTCATTGAGATTAAGGATAAAAAATTATGCACCTATAGTTTTGATGTCTTGTTAGGGAAACAGAAATTAGAAATTGATTTAAAAAATAAATTATTTATTCATGACGAGGGTGATAACTATGTAGACTATAATTTTTCATATGATCAGGATAACTTGATTTTAACTACGCATATGTTGTCTGGTATAGATGCTATTGGTAATAAGTCTATTATTAATGATTTTGAATATGTAAAATTAGTGACAACGATTGTTAACTATCCAATTGATAGTATTGTAAAAAAACAATATCAACATTTTTATGGGGCTTCATTTATAAGACCAGATAATATAATTAAACTCGAAGGGATTATGTTTCCTGATGAGGTAGTAAAAATAATCGGTGGTAAAGAAAAATCTCCTCGTTATCGTTTAGAAAAAATAGATAACACATATCTTATTGTGTACTATTCTACTGAAGACTATAGAAAATGGATGGTGCCTATCAAAGAAATCAATGAAGATCATTTGATTGTATACGGAGTTGCAGGTAAAGAAGGATTTATAAAATTACATGAGATCAAAGAAATTAAAAAACCTCAATATTTTATACCTAATTAACATAAGCAAAAAAATCAAATTATAAAATCGACCTAGTGATATACGCTAAACAATTCATAGCTATTCCTTAGTCTCTTAAAAATCCTTTCCAGGAAATATCAATAGCTTGATTAATATGTTTATCAAGAAGTTTTACATTTTCATTTTCATGAATTTTTACTAAGGATACTACATTGCCAAAAAACAATTCTTCCATCACAGTCGTATTGTAGGATTTAAACACTTTATCCTTTATTCCTTTTCTAAAATATGCTTCTATTTCATTGTAATATTGTCTTGCTTTATCTTTTAGAGATTGTGGAATTTCTGGAGAACGGGCTATTTGCTCAGAAAAAACAAAAGCAAGTGGGTTGTTTACAAAATAATCAAAAAGATTATGCCACATGATGGTGAATTGTTTCTTTAAGTCATCTTCGGGAATATTACGCATAACAACAGTTCCAAAATCCTGAGTAAGCATCAAATAAAGTTCTGTTATGATTTCTTCTTTATTTTTAAAATGGTGATAAACAGTTCCATTAGCAACACCAGAATCTTTTATGATTTGTGAAAGAGAAGTTGCTTGTATTCCTTGTTTTGTAATGAGTTCTAGAGTGGTTTGTAAGACGATTGATTTTTTGTTCATAAAATGTTTATTCCGTATTCTTGATTTAATTAAGTTGCCATATACTAAAATTTAATGCAGTTGCATAAGCAACCCAAATCAAATAAGGGATAAGTAGGTAAGCAGCAGTAGAATTAACAACTTTAAACCATTTAATGGTAAACAATAAGAGGATAAAAAGGGCAATAATATCCAATAATGCAATCAATGGATTACGCATCCCAAAGAAAAAAATTGACCACGCAGCATTGAGTAAAAGTTGGAATCCAAAATGATATAACGCAATTTTTACCCATTTATGATAAAAACCTTTATTCCATATTATTCCGGCAGCCACTCCCATCATAATATAGAGTACTGTCCATACGGGTGCAAATAGCCAATTAGGAGGTGTAAAGGTAGGCTTTTTTAAAATTGTGTACCAACTGGAAATAGAGGATTGAGTAGCGATACTACTCATAAAACCAATTAATAAACAGGTAGAAACCGTAATGCCTATTCGAAATAACTTTTTTTTCATTGATTTTAGTTAGTGAAACACTAAAATAGTAATTTATTTTTACGGAGATAGGCTAAAAAGTTCTTAAGAACTTATCTTTGTTAAAATTATTTTTAAGTATGGTTAATTATCTTCAGTTTACGACTAAACCAATATTGACAATGCCAAATAAAGGAGTAGTTTCCTGTACATCACCAAGTAATATAGCACTGGTGAAATATTGGGGAAAACGTCCTGTACAATTACCAGAGAATCCTTCAATAAGTTTTACACTTGATGTGTGTGTTACAAAAACAATGTTGCACTATAAAAGAAGAGAAGATACTACTACAGATTTTGATTTTGAGCTTTTATTTGAAGGGAAACCAAAACCTGATTTCAGACCAAAAATCCAAAGCTTTTTTGAAAGAATAGAAGCGTATGTGCCTTTTTTGAAACAATATACGCTTACTATAGAAACAAGTAATACATTTCCACATAGTAGTGGGATTGCTTCTTCTGCAAGTGGAATGAGTGCATTAGCATTTTGTCTGATGCAATTAGAAAAGAAAATACATACTGATATGACAGACGAATTTTGTTTGCAAAAAGCATCTTTTCTTGCTAGGTTGGGTTCTGGCAGTGCTTGTAGAAGTATTGAAGGACCTGTAACTACCTGGGGATCTCATCTTGATATAGCAGGAAGCAGTGACGGGTATGCTATTAAGTTTCCATACCAAATCCATGAAAACTTTGAGAACTATCAAGACACTATATTATTAGTGGATAAAGGAGAGAAGCAGGTAAGTAGCTCTGTAGGTCATGACCTGATGCACGGGCATCCATTTGCTTCTAAACGTTTTGATCAGGCAAATGATAATATCATCCGGCTTAAGAAAATTTTAATATCAGGTGATTTGGATGGTTTTATAGAAATAGTAGAAAGCGAAGCATTGACATTACATGCGATGATGATGACATCCTTACCATATTTTATACTCATGAAACCGGCTACTTTATCTATTATTAATAAAGTCTGGGAGTATCGAAAAGAGACAGGATCTAAGCTTTGTTTTACATTAGATGCAGGATCAAACGTACATTTACTCTATCCGGATCGTGAGAAAAATCAAGTAAAAGATTTCATTACTAGTGAGTTAGTTGCTTTTTGTCAGAAAGGACAGTATATTTGCGACAAAATTGGAATGGGTGCTAAATTGTTGTAACTTTATATAAAGTTATATCGCGCAGAATTTAATACAAAAATATATGAAAGGACCATTATTTTATTCTAAAATACTTTTGTTTGGAGAATACGGAATCATCAAAGATTCCAAAGGTCTTTCTATACCATATAATTTTTTTAAAGGAGCACTAAAAGTTTCTAAAACTCCTGATGAAGAGGCGATTCAATCTAATAAGCACCTCAGTAACTTTGCTTCTTATCTCGAAGAAGTAGCTGATGATACGGTGGTGACATTTGATCTAAAGAAATTAAACAAAGATATTGCTAATGGAATGTATTTTGATAGCAGTATACCACAAGGTTATGGAGTAGGTAGTAGTGGAGCATTAGTGGCAGCTATTTATGATAAATATGCTGAAGATAAAATTACGGTTCTGGAAAACCTTACCCGTGATAAGTTATTAAAACTTAAATCAATCTTTGGACTTATGGAATCTTTTTTCCATGGAAATAGTTCTGGTTTAGATCCTTTAAATAGTTACCTGAGTTTACCAATACTAATTAATTCTAAAGATAACATAGAGCCTGCAGGAATTCCTTCTCAGGGATTAGAAAATAAAAAAGGTGCTGTGTTTCTATTAGACAGTGGTATTGTTGGCGAAACTGCTCCTATGGTTAGTATTTTTATGGAAAGTATGAAGAAAGAAGGTTTCCGTAGTATGTTAAAGAATCAATTTGTAAAGCATACGGATGCTTGTGTAGATGATTTTCTTAAAGGAGATATCAAATCACTGTTTTCTAATATTAAACAATTATCACACGTAGTACTGGATAATTTTAAGCCTATGATTCCTAAACAATTTCATGCTTTATGGAAAAAAGGTATCGAAACTAATGATTACTACCTTAAGCTTTGTGGATCCGGAGGAGGAGGTTACATACTTGGGTTTACACAAGATTTAGATAAAGCGCAATCTGCACTCAAGGATTATAAACTAGAAGTAGTTTATAACTTTTAAGAAGCATTCTGATGCTTAGTAGAAAAAATAAACTCATTCTTCTCAAGCTATTGAGTTTGTTTTCTATTGTGCGGGGTTATAATATATTGGTTATTGTATCGGCACAATACCTTGCCGCCATATTCATTTTAGCACCTCATATCAGATTAAAGGATATAGTACTGGATACTTATCTGTTTGTAATTGTTCTTGCTTCTGCTGGTGTTATTGCAGCAGGATATATTATTAATAATTTCTACGATCGTGAGAAAGACCTAATTAACAGACCACAAAAAACCATGTTAGATCGTTTGGTAAGTCAACAAACCAAATTAACAGGGTACTTTGTACTAAATTTTTTATCCGTCATATTGGCGAGTTATGTCTCGTTTAGAGCGGTTATGTTCTTTTCTTTGTATGTTTTTGGAATATGGTTCTACTCCCATAAACTAAAAAAAATTCCATTTGTGGGAAACTTTGTGGCTTCTACATTATCAATAACCCCATTCTTTGCAGTATTTATATATTATAAAAATTTTGACGAAGTTGTCTTTGTGCATGCAACCTTTTTGTTTTTGATGTTAGTAATGCGAGAGATGATAAAGGATCTGGGTAACCTGAGAGGAGATTTTGCACAGAACTATAAAACAATTCCTATTATGTATGGAGAGTCAACTTCAAAAAAGATGATTAGCCTTTTGGTAATTGCTTCTGGTATTCCTATTTATTTTTTGTTATTTAAATATGAAATAGGTCATATGTACCTATACTTCTATTTTAGCTTATTTTTACTAGTGATGTTTTTAATTGCACTATGGACGTCTAGTAAAAGAGAACATTATATTGTATTGCATACAATTCTAAAATTGATCATCCTATTAGGAGTATGTAGTATTGTACTTATTGATGTTAATATGATTTTAGATCGTATTTTATGGTAGTTAACCATAAAAAAAAGCAGCTGTGAGCACAACTGCTTTTAGTAGATTAACAGATGGTAAAGAGCTAGTTTCTGGCTCTTAGAATTTTTAAGGATATTCTAAAATTCTTTTTATAAGTGCTATTTCCGGTAAGATTTACTTTTTTATAATTTAGTCTGGATTTTACATATGCTTCAATTCCTTCTTTTTCAGAATCAACAGTAAGAATTACAATTTCATTTTTATTATTTAATGTAAATTCGATGAACGCCTCTGTACTAGGAGTTTCTATTGTAATCAGAGGATTGTCTAATAGAACGGCAATTTCATTTCTTAATTTTTCATAGGTACTGTTCTTTGGGTTTTTACCATTGGCAAATAATGAGGAGGTTGCCAGAATAACAATTGTGAATACTACAGTTAACTTTTTCATTTTTCAAGGTTTAAGATGTTTATTATCTAAAATTTATAAAACAAATGTAGTAACAGCGCTATCGGCGTCGCCATTTTTTATTTTATGAGATTGTGTCACAAAGTTTACCTTTGAGTTAAATTGAATATGTTTTAACATTTATTGAACTTTGAGATATTGATACTTTTTATAAGTTTACATTTAGAATATATCTAAGGATTACTCTTGTTCTTGAGAAATTGTATCAATTAAAACGTGTTTTGATAAATAAAACGGAATTTTCCCTAATCTTCGAATGTTAGATTATTGTTATTTGAGAGTTTTTCTGTAGTTCATTTTATAACTTTATGGAGTGCGAAAACATTAGCATAGATAAAAATTATGTTCTTATAATCATACACCGATATAGCGCATACTAATAGAAAATAGTATTTATGAAAGATCAATTACTTACTGTCGCATTGGCTCAGATATCACCTGTGTGGTTAGATAAAAATGCAACGCTTGCAAAAATAGAAAACAGTATTGTAGAAGCAGCGTCAAGAAAAGCAGAACTGATTGTTTTTGGCGAAGCATTGTTACCAGGGTATCCTTTTTGGATAGCTTTAACGGATGGAGCAGCTTTTGATAATAAGATTCAGAAAGAACTTCATGCACATTATGCGCATAATGCTGTTTGCATAGAACAAGGAGATTTGGATTCGATTTGTAAGTTGGCTAAAGACCATAGCATTGCCATCTATTTGGGGATTATAGAACGACCATTAGATCGCGGGGGACATAGTTTATATGCGTCTCTGGTATATATAGATACACTGGGCAATATTAAATCTGTACATCGAAAATTGCAACCTACCTATGAAGAACGACTTACTTGGTCTCCGGGAGATGGTCATGGATTACGTGTTCATTCATTGAAGGCATTTACTGTAGGAGGATTAAACTGTTGGGAAAACTGGATGCCATTGCCTAGAGCAGCATTGTACGGGCAAGGAGAAAATTTGCATATAGCCGTTTGGCCAGGGAGTGATTATAACACCAAAGATATTACTCGTTTCATCGCCAGAGAATCAAGGTCTTATGTGATTTCTGTTTCTAGTTTGATGGGTGTAAAAGATTTTCCAAAGACTACACCACATTTAGATAAAATTTTAGAAAAAGCACCTGATGTTTTAGGTAATGGAGGATCTTGTATTGCAGGACCCGATGGAGAATGGATAGTCTCACCCGTTCTTCATACAGAAGGGTTGATTATAGAAACACTGGATTTTAGTAGGGTATTGCAAGAACGACAAAATTTTGATCCTGTAGGTCATTATTCCAGACCAGACGTGACTCAGTTACAAGTAAATAGAGAACGTCAAAGCACCATCCGATTGGATGAAGATAGCGCATCTGTTTTAAAATAACGATCGTAGGTTTTTACTAAGAATGAAAAAACTATCTTTGCACAAAATTTAAGATATGAGTCGTGGAGATAATTCCAAAAAGGGAAGTGGTAGCGGAAGACAGGGAGGGAGTCCTAAAGGAAAATCGTATGCAAGAGGCAATGCACCAATAAAAAAGAAGCAGAGTTCACCTAAGAAGATGTCTAATCCCAATGAGGTTAGGCTAAATAAATATGTAGCGAATTCTGGAGTATGTTCCAGAAGAGAAGCTGATTTATATATACAGACAGGTAGTGTATGGGTTAATGGTAAGCCAATCACAGAAATGGGATATAAAGTAAAGCTTACCGATGAGGTTAAATTTGATGGTCGATTAATTACACCATATAAAAAAGAATATGTACTTCTTAATAAACCTAAAGGATTTGTAACCACTACAAATCCAGAAAAAACAAGAACAGTGATGGACTTGGTGGCAAATGCTTCTAAGCACGTACTAAAACCTGTTGGGAGGTTAGAACGTAATACTACAGGACTGTTATTGTTTACCAATGATGTGGATTTAGAGAAAAAGCTAACCCATCATAAAACGGGAGTGCGTAAGATTTTTCATGTAGAATTAGATCGAAATCTGAAGTTCGAGGATTTTCAGAAAATTGAGAAAGGAGTAAAACTTCAAGAAGGGTTTATCAAAGTAGATGAAATTTCTTACGTAGAAGGATCTTCAAAAAATGAAGTTGGGATTCAATTAATGTCTTCTAAAAATGGAATCGTTACCAAACTTTTTGAACATCTTAATTATAAGGTAGTAAAATTAGATAGAGTCATTTTTGCCGGATTAACAAAAAAGGACCTTCCACGAGGTCATTGGCGTATTCTTACAGAGCAAGAAGTGATTAATTTGGGGATGATATAAATGTTTGATCACTTTCATACCAATCATTGTAAATATTTCTTTGATGTATTGTATGTGTAGTAAATAATCATCGTAAATTAATTGCTGTTATGGGTGGCTAACTATGGAAAAAGAACCTGTTTTTACATCAATTCTTACTGATGATATTGCTATAATACGAATGTTACATTCAATAAATTCCTATCAGAATACTTTTCATGTCAAAATATTATTGACTATTTAATCCTTAACTATATATTGATTTTAAGGAAATTCTTTGAGTATTTCGGCATATTTCATATATAAAGATGCTAAACACGACCAGATATTCTGCAGTAATGAACCATAAGTTTTCTTTAAAGTTGGGATCTATATAAGCAGTATAACTTAAAATAATAATAAAAGACCACCCAATAGGGAATTTGTATTTGGTAAAAATGCAAAGACTCAATGGTACAGCAATATACCACGGATGTACAGTCGTAGATAAAAAGTAATAGCAGGAGATACCGATCATCATCACAGTAATTACTGCAACAGTACTACTATTTTTTCTGAAAAAAGTTAAAAGTAAAAGAAGACCAATAATAACCAAAGGTAAAATTTTACCTGCCGTCTCTATAATATTCCAACCGACGGTTTGAAACCCAATCCATCGTATTATATAATAGATACTGGCATTGAATTCAAAATTCTGGAACCAAAGCCCGATCGTCTGACTAAAATTAGCAATAAATTCTTTAGAAAGGAAGGGGGCAAACAGAAGTAGTGTTGTAAGTAATACAATTACGTAAAAACTAAAAAGTTTTAGAAATCTTTGTGTGAGACTTAGTTGATGTGAGCCTACAATAAACTTTTGAAATACTAATGGTAAAAACAATAGTGGGACGAGTTTTACAGAAACTGCTAATGCTAAAACCATGGCAGACCAATACCATAGTCCTTTCTGAAGTAAGTAAAGTGACCAAATGATAAAAAAGATCATGACACCTTCAAAATGTAAATTACCAGTGAGTTCAATAATAACAAAAGGGTTGAGTAAATACCAAAAAATTCTATGCTCAGGTAGTCGTAAAGAGTTTAATAACTTTCTCCCATAAAAAAACACGCCAATATCGGCAAGTATGATTAGTATTCTTAAAACAATGGCTGATCCCAGAATGCTTTTACCGGCAAAAACACTAGCAATTAGATAGCAAAATTGACTTATGGGGGGATAATTTGTATAATGACTGCCATTAAGCTCTCCCATTCCTTCATAGAGTTCTTTTCCTTGAGCAACCGGTATTGTACCTTCTGTAACCCACGTTTCTGGTAATGAAAGATAAGGATTGAGTCCTTCTAATAACATTCTTCCATCCCAGATAAATCGATAAAAATCTTGTGATAAATTTGGGATTGCAAATAAAAAGATAATTCTGGCAGCTAATGCTACAATACCTAATAGTTTTAGACTGTTTGAGTTGGATTGTATTATTTTATAGTAGATAAAGAATAGAGCAATCCACAAAGCAGACATTTTTATAAAGTCTGTTCGCTCTAATTGATACCCAAAACTATAATAAAATAGTAGGGTAAGAAGAATAAATACTAAAGAAATGATATTGTATTTCTGGAGTTGTAAAATCACAACTTAGAAGTAACTGATTTAAAAAACACAAACCCAAACCCCATAAATAACATTACATGAAAAATAAATAATCCAAAATCCTGAAGAGAGAAAGCGCTATATAAAGCAAATCCAAAATAACACATTAATAAGGCTTCTATAATAGTGTTGCCGGATATATTTTTGGAGATATACTTATTATCTTTCCAGGAATCTTTTATAGAATTCATATTAAATTTAGGCGTTCTGACAAATTCACTTTTCTTTCCAAAATGACCTTCCAGCACTGCCATAGAATTGTGAACAGAGAACCCCATGGCAATAGAGAAAAATGTAAAAAACATTTTTATATATTCTATAAAACTCCAAAATCCTTTGCCATGAATTTTTTTAAAGGTATGCCAGTAACAAAAGAAAAATATTACGGTACTGGTAGCAAAGAATGCAATGACATTAAAATACCAGCTAAACATAGGGTTACTATTCTTAATGTACATAACAGGAACGCTGAGTACTGCAACGAGTAATACTAATAAGAACATGCTACTATTGAGTAGGTGAAAAAAGCTATGAAATTTAGTCTTAAAAGGAACCGTTTTATCTCTAAGCATTTTCCAATATAATTTCTGGAAATTTTCTGCTGCTCCTTTGTTCCATCTAAATTGTTGAGAGCGAGCGGCACTAATAACTACTGGTAGTTCTGCGGGAGTTTCTACCTCTTCAAGATATTTAAATTTCCATTTTTTAAGCTGGGCTCTATAGCTTAAATCTAAATCCTCAGTTAATGTATCACCTTGCCAGTTACCAGCATCTTCAATACATTTTTTTCTCCACACACCTGCGGTTCCATTAAAATTGATGAAATGATTATTAAAGTTACGCCCCACTTGTTCCATAGTAAAGTGAAAATCCAAGGCAAAAGCTTGAATTTTAGTCAGAATAGAATAATCTCTATTGATATGCCCCCATCTGGTTTGAACAACTCCAATGCGATCATTTTTAAAATAAGGAATGGTTTGCAATAGCCAATTTTTTCCCGGCAAGAAATCAGCATCAAAGATGGCAATGAATTCACCTTTTGCAATAGCGAGCCCTTCTTTTAATGCACCTGCTTTAAATCCAGATCGATCTTCCCGACAGATATGTTTTATATCTAATCCTTTTTTCTGAAGCCTTTTTATATGGGCTTTGGTACTTTTTACTGATTCATCCGTAGAATCATCCAGTACTTGTATTTCTAACTTTTCTTTTGGATAGTCTAGTAGCGCAATATTATCCAGCAGACGAGCCATAACATATAACTCGTTATATACAGGTAATTGTATGGTCACATAAGGAACTTCATCTTTTTTAGAAAGATCAAACATAGGAGAAGTATCATCCTGTTTTCTTGACTTTAAATAATTAAAGAGTAAATTTAGCTGCGCTAAGCTATACAAAAAAATTATGAGTAAGGCCAATGTATAAATAACAATGATAGCAATATCCATTATGCAAAACTATATTTAAAAATCCAACTTAAAATCTTAACGCCTGCAAAGATAGCACCTTTTATGGTTCCTGAAACTTTTGAGACACCTATTCTCTTTTTATAATGAACGGGGATTTCGGTATAAGTCATCCCTCTTTTTATAGCTTTTAGTTGCATCTCTACAGTCCATCCATATGTCTTATCCTGCATATCTAATGCGATGAGTTTATCGTATTTAATTGCTCTAAACGGACCTAAATCCGTGAATGTAGCATTAAAAAAAAGTCTCATTAACGAAGTTGCCAGCCAATTTCCAAAAATTTGTGGAATTGTCATAGAGCCCGATTCTCTTAACTTTTTGTCTCTCGCTCCAATTACCAGATCTACATTATTATTTATGATAGGTGCTACAATTTCAGTTAACTCAGCTGGGTAATCACTATAATCCCCATCAATAAAGACAATAATATCTGGTGCTTGTGGTTGGCTTTTTATATAATCCAACCCTTTGAGACAAGCATATCCATATCCCATTCGTTCTTCTCTAAGTATAGTAGCTCCCGCTTCTTTTGCAACAATATCAGTGCGATCTGTAGATGCATTGCTCACTACAATGATTTCTGCAACGTTATCAGGGATTTCTTTAATTACAAGAGGTATTGAATCCTCTTCATTAAAGGCTGGGATTATAACTTTTATTATGGGATTCATCTACAAAGAAGCACTAGGGTTATCCTTCTTAAAACTATAGACATCTGTCCATTCTGCAATTTTTTGGTCATTGATGTATTTTTCAGCTTTAAAAAGTATGTTATTTTTGTATAACAGACCATAACCATTCTTTTTATTACCTTGATATTGATATTTTTTTATGATCCGATTTTTATTATTTAGGGTGTGAATATCGTAAATAATCCACCAACTTTCGGCTTTATTATTTTTAAAATGTCCTTCTTTACTAAGTTTTTGATTTTGAGAATGAAAATACCAATATCCCTCTTTCTGATTGTTTTTATATCCACCTTGTTCAGCAATCGCTCCATTCTGATGGTAATGAAACCAATAATCTGTTTTTGTCGTTCCAATTTTCCAACCTTTTGCTTTTAAAATGCCATTATCATAATATTCTCTGGTATACTCCTTTTGAGCACTAATTTTAACAGTACAAAAACAACAAGCAATAGCTAAAAATAAGAGTTTATACATAGCATACGTAAGATTAATGAATTGCTTAGACGAAATGAAGTATGTATACTAACAGAAATAAACACTTTTGACCAGGTATGAGTATTTTTTAACGATTTTTTATAAGTAAGTTTATGATATAAATAGGAGAAAATTTATTTATTAAATACTGTGAGAAAATATATAGTATTTCTGTAATCCATTAATTTTTATTACATTACTTTTAATTATTTTATAATTACCTATTTTCTTAATATTCATTTTTAATAGAGGGGCTTTCTATAATAAACAATAAATATACATGAGTAAAGTCTCTAAAAAGCTGCCTTTTCTTTTCAGACCAGATCGCGTTATGTCTACGGTATTATTGATTGTAATACCTAGTTTATTAATTGACGCTTTGGTTCATTATAATGCAAGGGGTTTTGATGTATATTTTTTTAGAGATATATGCAATACGGCATTTATTCTAATTTGCTATGGTCTTTATCATCTTTCAGTTTTAAAAAAATCCTCTTTGTTGGTTTTGTCAGTATATTCTATCATGTTAGCTCTTTTCTTAACAGCAGTACTCGAGATACATTTTAACTATTTTCCATTTGAATCTTTATTTCTTAAAAGCGAACTTCTTTTTGTGCTTCTCATTTTTGCTATTGGTCAATTAGTACACTTTAAGCATATCACAGTTATGTTGATTCTTAACTTTATATATATTGTATTTTGTTCATTTACCGTAGGAAAGGAATACCCTACAGAAAAATTTTTGTATTACGGTATTTTAGTTAGCAGTGCAGGAGTATTGGCTTATGTAAGTCAACGAGCTTTTATCCATGTGAGACGAAAAGGAAGAAATGCATTAGATCTGGTTAACATCCAGAATGAGGAATTAAAAGCAATGAATGTTTTTAAAGATCAACTTTTTAGAATCATAGGTCACGATTTAAGAACTCCATTTTACCAGCTCAAAGAATTAACTAAAATGATGGGAGAGGCTGACACGCAAAAAGAAAAAGATGAACTACAATTATTAATCAATGAGTCTGCCGATAAGGGAAATCTAGTATTAGAAGATTTATTAAGTTGGGGTAAAACCTATGTAGAGCAATCTAAGGTGATTTTGGAAAAACAAAAAATACATGAAATAGTAGAACGCGTATTTTCCTTCTTACGAATGAAAGCAGAAACTAAAAATATTAGATTAACTAATAAGTTACCTAAAAGTTTAGAGCTGAATATAAATCAGACGATGATGGAAACTGTTTTTAGAAACCTTGTGTCTAATTCTATTAAATTTTCCCACCGGGAATCCGAGATTATTATTTTTTCTGAATTCATAGAAAATCAATTAAAAATAAGTGTAGTAGATCAAGGCGTAGGAATGAATGAAGAGAACTTAAATCATCTTTTTGCAGGTGATCAAAACAGGTCAACACCAGGAACCAATAATGAAAAAGGTACGGGTTATGGATTAAGTATTGCTAAACGATTGATAGAAAAGCAACAGGGAAGATTAGAAATTCAAAGTGAATTACATAAAGGAACCGCTGTCAATCTTTATTTTTAACGCATTATATCTTGTTTAAGTGTATTTAATCGATATTATATATTCATGAAGTAAGTTTTTTCTTGCTAATTTGTTAAATTAGTTATACCTTGCCCTCATACTAGTTGGGGAAGAATAGCATTATATTGTTATTTGATTAGTTTTAATAAGGGCTTCTTAAAAAAGATGCGTATGAACATTAAAACAATATTTCAAGGGATATCTACTTTCTTCGGGAAGCATAAAGAATCTTGTGCTACCTTATTCGTAGCATTTCCTGGTGTTGCATTAGATGCCGTAGTAGAGTATAATGAAGGTGGGTTTACACCATATTTCTGGAGAGATATTTTTTATCTTGGAGTTATGATTGCCTGTCTTTTATTGTATAGGTTTTTACTTCTACGTCGCGGTGATGTATATACGATTCCTGTATATACGATCGTATTAGGACAGATGCTATCTGTACTTATAAGAATCCAGGATCCGAATGTTCATTTTGAATCCTACTTTTTAAAAGCAGAGATCATTCTTACCTTAATGATGTTTGGTATCGGAATGTTAGTTCATGCAAAACATATTGTTATTTTATTAGTATTCAACTTGTTTTTTATGGTTTCTTCTTACTTGGCTGTACCAGCATTTCCTGTAGGAAAGTTTGTTTTTTATGGAGTTATTGTCAGTTCCAGTTCCTTGCTGGCCTATTTTTCACAACGTATGCTGGTTCGATTATATAGAAAACTAAAAGAAGCAAATAAGATCATACAGGTTAAAAATGAGGAGTTGAGCGAGATCAATCAATCAAAAGATCGACTTTTTAGAATTATAGGTCATGATCTGAGAACCCCTTTTCATCAACTACAATTATTAGTGGATATGATTGATCAAACCGATGATCAACAGGAGAAAGCAGAGATAAAAGCATTATTAAAAGAATCTGCAGGTAAAGGAAATCAATTATTAGAGGATTTGATGAAATGGAGCAGTAGTTATAAACAAAATGCTGAAGTTGTTTTAGAGAAAAAAGATATTTCTCAAGTGGTAGAAAGGGTCTTTGAGTTTTCTGATTTTACTACAAAAACAAAAGAAATTAGTTTAATCAACAAATTACCAAAGAATCTGGAAATTCTTATGAATCCTACGATGATGGAAACTGTATTGAGAAATTTAATCGCTAACTCTATCAAATTTTCTCATCGGGGATCTTATATTACAGTGCAGTCAGAAAAGCTGGATGGTTTATTAAAAATAGCCATTATTGATAAAGGTATTGGAATGTGTAAAACGCGTCTAGGAAATCTGTTTTTACAGGATAAAAACGAATCTACTTCAGGGACCGAGAATGAAAATGGATCTGGTTTTGGATTGAGTATTGCTAAAAAGCTGGTAGAAAAGCAAAATGGAACTTTTGAGGTTACCAGCGAGTATAATAAAGGTACTACCATTAGTTTATATTTTCCTTTAGGTCAAATAGCATAGTAACACATATTGGTTACAAGTTAGTTGTGAAAAACATATTGATTCCTTATTACAATTAACTTGTAACCAGAGTTAGGTTACCATTAGATGCATGCAGCTATGTATAATTAAATGAGATCTTTATTATTTCTGATTTACATAATCCATTAAATCAACATCATTTCCTAATAAGATTTCATTAGAATTAATTCGTCCGTCAAGGGTATCATTTTCTAATTTCAAAACGCCTCTTGGACAAACTGCTGAACAGATTCCACAACCTACACAACTAGAACGTACTATGTTTTCTCCTTTTTGGGCATAAGCTCTCACATCAATTCCCATTTCGCAATAGGTAGAACAATTTCCACAAGAGATACATTGTCCGCCATTAGTAGTGATTCTAAATTTTGAGAATAACCGCTGCTGAAAACCTAGGATTGCGGCCATAGGGCATCCAAAACGACACCAAGCACGATTACCTAATATTGGATAAAAACCTGTTCCAATCACTCCAGAAAATATAGAGCCTATATATAAACCATAAGCAGATCTCAAGGTTTCTGCTTTAATAAAGAAAATTTCTGAAGTGGTTCCTGTATAATAAATGCCTATCAAGAATAAAATTACTACAAAAAAGCCTACAGCCCCGTATTTTACATCTTTACCAAGTTCTTTTCCTTTAAAAATAAATACTCCAGAAATCACTAATGTCAAAAATGCGGCTACACTAAAAATAAAAGCATCTTTTGTTAACCAATATTTTTCAGAATCATAACCTAAATATGTTGAAATTACAGCAGTTGTCATGACAACAGAAAAGACGAGAACTACATGTATTAGCCAGCGTTCTAGTTTCCATGCGCTTAGCTTTTTACTTGATAATTGTCTGAACGAATCTCCAGCAGTTTCTGCCAATCCACCACATCCACATACCCAGGAGCAATACCAACGCTTTCCATATTTATAGGTTAAAATGGGAGTAATCACAAATATAGAAACGATTCCAAATATTAAAAGTGCTAACCCAATATTTCCTGCGTTTATAAACTCATCTACCCTATACTGCTCAAAATTATAGTAGTTTAAAGGCCAGATATTTTTTAAATCATAATATGGTAATTGAAAATCATCAGAATTTAATCTCGCCATAAATTCCGGAATTAAGAAAGCAAAGGCTAATTGGAAAAACATGACAGAGCCCGTACGTAATTGTTCGTAGCGATTATGACGATATTTAAGCATAAATTTATAACCGAAAGCTAAGATTGCCACAGTATAAAGGGTACCATATACAAACCATTGACTGGCAGGTCGCCCGCTCAATAAATAACTCAATGGATCAAATAAGCCTATCAGCCCTGTATTCGCATTTCCATCACTACCTAGTCCTAATAATTCTGCTTTGAAATACAGTACAATATAAAAGGAGGTTAATCCTACGCCGGTTAACCATCCAAGTATTCCTCGTGAGGAAATAGATTTAAACCAAACACCATCATTCTTAATTCCTTCTAACTTTGTGAGATAAGCATTGTGAGCATACATTACAATACCAGCAGAAATAAGCAGTAATGATAATGTTAAAAATAATCCTTGATTAGGGAAATTAGTGTTCAATAATGCAAGAATTAATATAAAGAAACCTATGAAACCTAAGGCTAATGCTATTTTTTGTTTTGTGGATATCCCTTTCGCGTTTGGATTAGCAAGAGACATACTATGATCTAATTTGTTACTCATTTTTTTAATTTTTATCAAACCTTATAATTCTATAAGATTCGTGTGATTTTATAGGTTTTATTAAGCGCTTGCGAGTTGATTTTGAAAAGCAGAAAGAATTTCGCTTTCATACGTCACATAGAATTCCGGATCAAAATTAGCCTGTGCAAGATTTGCCATGACATAGTCAACATCTCTTTTTTCGGTTAGCCAAGCATTAAATATTTCATGTCGCATTCTTATACCAAAGGTGTTGATGCCAAGAAATTCTCTGGTTTCTCTATGATAGGATACGGTAATACATTTAGTATCATCGGTATGGATCCAGTGAAATTGTTGTTCATACTCCTTGGGTTTCCCAAAAACCCAGCCATAGGTCTGATACTCTATGTCTAAAAACTTAGCACTGTTAAACCAGTGTCCGGGCTTATATTCTATTTTATTTCCGCAGATAGTTTGTGCGACGGTTTCGCCCATCATTCTACCTGTATACCACACGGCTTCAATAGGTCTTCTGTTTCCAATAGCTTCGTGTTGCTCAGCGCAATCACCAATAGCATATATATTAGGGATATTAGTTTCCAGATATCGATTTACTTTGACTCCACGACCCAATTCAATGCCGGATTCCTTTAAAAAATCAATATTGGGGGAAACTCCTGCAGTTAATCCCACCACATCACATTCAATCGTTTCTCCTGTTTCTGGTATTACAACCGCTTTTACTTTTCCGTGGTCATCTGCAATAATCTCTTTAAGATTTACACCCAGACGAAGATCGATATGATGATTCTTTATATGTCGGTTAATCATAGCAGATTCTCCGGGAGGTAAAACACCATTCCAGAAACTATTTTCTCTGACTAAAAATGTTACAGGGATATTTCGTGAATTTAGCATTTCTGCCAATTCAATACCAATCAACCCGCCTCCTACAATTACAGCCCGTTTGCACACTGTATTATTAGGAGCATATTTTTCTAATTTTTGTAAATCCTGTTTATGGTACATTCCCATAACGCCATCAAGATCCTGTCCCGGCCATCCAAATTTATTAGGTTTAGAACCGGTGGCGATAATCAATTGATCATATGCAAGTGTTTCTCCATTTTCAAAAACTAACTCGTTCGCTTCATGCTTTATCTTAGAAACAAACCCTTTTTTTAGCTGAATCCGGTTTTTTTTCCAAAACCAATTTTCATAAGGTTGCGTATGTTCAAATTTCATATGCCCCATATAAATATACATTAAGGCTGTACGAGAAAAGAAATAATCAGTTTCTCCAGAGATAATAGTGATTTTTTTATCAGATAGTTTTCTAATATGCCTGGCAGCAGTAACGCCTGAAATTCCGTTACCTATAATTGCAATATGTTCCATAGAATTGTGAGTTATTCAATATCGTCTGTCGTGTGAAAGGATATTATTCTTGTGATATGTCGTTTATAAATATAAGAACTTAATCTTTTTGAATAATTTAGAATCAATCTAAAAACGAGTTTTTGTGTAAGGGAATAAATATCTGTTTAAAAAATCAATAGATGATACATGTATATGTTGATCTTTTTATTAGATATAATATTCCTCCAGATCTTTTTTCAAAGAGTGATACTCTTATTTTATTTTAGAAGAAAGGGCTGGAGATTGATTTTTATAATTAAAATGTTACATCGATACGACTAATATCATGGCTCACTATAACCTAAAATAATAATAATTTGTAAGTAGCACACTAACACTTCGACTCAACCCCTGTTATCGCGATATAATACTACTTTTAAAAGTAAACTATTTAGATCATATTCATACAACCTTTTAGAAGGGAGGTTTAAAATTAAGAAACTATGAAAAATATAATCATCATTATCACTTTTCTTACAACTTCGCTGGGATTTTCACAAAATACAGCAACGTTTTTTTCAAAATCAGACGCATTCTTTAAAAAGTATGTTTCTAATGGAAAAGTAGACTATGCAACGATAAAAAAAGATCCTGCGTCCTTAGATCAATTATTAACAATTGCGGCAGATATACAAGTAACTACCAGTGACCCAAAAACCTATCAGGCTTTTTATATTAATGCATATAATCTGGCTGTTATTAAAGGTGTTGTGAATAACTACCCTACCAAGTCTCCACTAGATGTTAAAGGTTTTTTTGATAAGATTACTTACACGCTAGGAGGAAAAAAGACAACATTAAACGATTTAGAGAATAAATTACTTCGTAAAGTATATCCTGAAGAACCACGTTTTCACTTCGTTTTAGTCTGTGCCGGATTGGGGTGCCCTCCGATCATTGCAGAGGCTTATCAACCAGTTACACTAGAGAAGCAGTTACAGCGACAAGCTACAATTGCTCTTAATAATCCAAATTTTATCAAAGTGAAAGGAAAGAAAGTTCAGCTTTCTCAAATATTCGAATGGTATAAAGGAGATTTTACTCAGAATGGCTCAGAAGTAGAGTATATCAATCAATTTAGAAAAGAAAAAATTCCTACAGATGCTAAAGTCTCATATTATCCATATAACTGGAGTCTAAATAGTATTTAATCATTAACATCTAATTACAAGCAAGGAGGCAATATAGGCCAGACGGTTTGGATCATCTAAAGTACGCATCATTATGAAATTATTTAAAAATAGCATCACTGCACTCTTAATACTATGTCTCAGTGCAATCACATCAGCGCAGGAGGATACTGAAATATCTAATGTACAAGAATATACACCCTCTAAGTTATTGAGCAAAGGACAATGGGATGTAAAATTCTTTAATGGATTGTATACAGAAACTAAAGTAGCAGATGCTGATGGAAATACGTCAGATAATACCAGAGGAACATTTTTTACAAATACTAACGAGATTTATACGGGTGTTAGTGAAAATTCCAGGATCAATGTAGGGGTGATTTTTCAGATACGATCTAATAAAATCGGAGGAGATGCTTTAGATGTTTTTAGTTTTGAAAATAATAAAACAGCAACTCGAAGTGGATTAACCACTATTGCACCTTCTATACGAGTACAGCCTTTTAAAAATATAGCTAATTTCTCTTTTACCAGTTCTTTTTATATACCGGTTTTTAAGGATGAGCCTAATGCCGTTTATCTGGATAAGAGAAGCTATTTCTGGGAAACAAAATTTTTCTATGATAAAACCTTTGGAGGTAATAAATGGCAAATATTTACAGAAGCAGATTTTGGATTTAATTTTGGAGAAAAGTCAGCAGATGCAGATCCGGAAACAGAAAATATAGGAGAACGATTTGCTAATAATAGTATGTTTTTGCCGCTTAGTGCTTTTTTAAGTTATTTTCCATCTTCAAAATCTACGGTTTTTATAAATGCACAGCAGGCCTTTTTAATTGATTTAGGAAATGATTTTTCTCAGGATTATACACAATTAGGTCTGGGGGGAAAATATCAATTAACGGAGGTCTTAAATATCGAAGTTTCTTATGGGAAATTTGTAAGAGGAACCAGTACAGGTTTAGGACAAACATTTAGTTTGGGATTAAGAGCCTTGTTTTAGAATGAGATAAAAATTGTATTTTCAGCAGTATAAATGTTGAAATAACGATGAAGAGATTTTTTTTACTGCTGATTGGTATTATTTTTTGTAATTGTTCAGGGCAACGGTCAAAAATAAATGGAGTTAGTTTTGTAGCATCTCCACAAGAGATTAATGAAACTCATATAGCACCTGTATTGAATATACATGCAAATTGGGCAGCGGTTATGCCTTTTGGATTTGTAAAAAATCTACAAGAACCGCTGGTTACATTTAATGTAGATCGACAGTGGTGGGGAGAACGAGCAGATGGAGCAAAGCGAACAATTGAATTACTGAACCAAAAAGGAATCAAAGTAATGCTAAAGCCTCAGATATGGGTATGGAAAGGCGAGTTTACAGGTAATATTGATATGAAATCAGAAGAAGACTGGAAGACTTTTGAAAATTCATATCAGGATTTTATTATGTTGTATGCCCGTCTTGCAGAAGAAATGAACGTTCCATTAGTGTGTATTGGTACAGAACTGCATACGTTTGTAGAAAAAAGACCGGCATTTTGGAATCAGTTGATTATGAATATACGATCAGTATATCGTGGAGAACTCACCTATGCGGAGAATTGGGATCGGTTTGCGGTTGTACCTTTTTGGAATCAACTTGATTACATAGGAATTGATGCTTATTTTCCTCTTTCTGAGAGTAAATCACCAACAATAACTGCGTTGAGAAGTGGGTGGCAACCTCATAAGAGTAAGATCAAAGCACTCCAGGCTTCTGTGCAAAAACCAGTATTGTTTACTGAGTATGGATATAGAAGTGTGGATTATACGGCAAAAGAACCTTGGGATGCTAATAGAATAGCAGGTAATCTCAATATGGAGGCTCAGCATCGGGCATTAAGTGCTTTGTATCAGGAATTCTGGCAGGAATCATGGTTTGCAGGAGGATTTCTTTGGAAATGGTTTCATAACCATACCGAAGTAGGAGGTGTAGCAAATAATAGGTTTACAGTTCAAAATAAACCAGCAGAAATATTAATACGATCTCTATATAACAATGAATAGAATATATTTTATCAGTATAGTATGCCTGGGGCTCCTGTCTTGTAATACAGATAATAATCTGGTTATTGAGGAATCTCTGGATACGCTGGTTAGGAAGCATACAATTGTGATGGATAATGTAATTGCTTGTGCTTCCTCAACTACCACCGAAAATACTATTATTGCATATGTTTATCCAAGACCAGAGACAACTGATATCAGATATTATGAGACTACTGACATTGCCGTAGATAAAAGTGATTATCAGCAATATCAACAAGTACTATTAGAACCTGAAGATGTATTTAATGGATATCTAAAAAAAATGACCCGGATAACGCCTGAAGAGAAATGGGTGATCATTACTTTTTTTGAAAATGATACCTTACATCTTTCTAATCCCATTCGATTGAAACATTTAACTAAACCTACAGAATTTGCAGATACAGTAACTATTGATGATACCGTAGCAGCACACCCAGTTTTCTCTTGGCAAGATGGGGTGTATGAGGATAGTACTATTTATTTTCAGGTAGTTTCTGATACAGACAATTCCCTATTATCTGGTACCTATACGATAGAAAAAACCTTTCAATATTATGTAACCGATAATGTGGTGCTTAATATTACCGATAATACGCCACCTGATTTGACCTCCTCGACTCCCTATACTTTTACATTAATGGGCGTAAGCGAAGACAATTGGGTTAATTTATTTACTGAAAAAAAAATATGATACCATAAGTTTATGAAAAATCAATTACTCGTTATTTTATTGTTTTTCTGTTACACTGTGGTTGCACAACAACATACTATTACAGAACTGACTATAGAAGGTCATAAAAAAACTAAAACTGCTGCTCTGCTTAAAATAATCAAGATTAGAGAAGGAGCTCCTTTAGATTCATTAGTCATTAGACAGGATATTAGTACCTTAAAGAGGTTGCCTTCTATTGCTCATGCAGATTACACCGTAAAAAAAATAGCAGAAGGATATGAAGTAAAGTATACCATAGCAGAAAATTTTACTATTATTCCTTCTGCAAATGTGTATACAACAAATGATGATGAATTTGCTTTTAGAGTCGGATTGTATGAGTTTAATTTATTGGGTCAAAACATTACATTCGGAGGATTTTATCAAGATGATATTTATAGTTCTTATGGAGTTAATCTAAGAGCTCCATTTGCCTTTAGTCGATCTTTAGGCTTTGCATTAAATTTTCAGAATTTAACGACGCAAGAACCTGTTTTTTTAACAGATGGAACGGCAGATTACAGATATAACAATACTTCTTATGAAGTATTGGGATTATATCAGATCGATTTTAGAAATCGTATAGAACTAGGAGTTAATTATTTTAATGAAGATTATACTTATAAAAGTGGTGCTACTGCTCCAGATGTTCCACGAGAATTAAACGTTGATAAAATATTATACAAATTGATTTATGAATACAATAATTTAGATTACCATTTTCAATACGTTTCAGGCTTTAAGAGCCTTCTTAATTTTCAATATGTACACAGTACTGATGATGTTTTGACCAATTTTGTAATCGGCTGGAATGATTTTTTGTATTACAGAAGAGTAGGAGCTAAAGGAAATTGGGCATCTCGATTACGATTAGGGTTAGCAACAAATGCAGCAACTCCTTTTGCCCCCTTTGCTGTAGACAATAACTTAAATATTAGAGGGGTTGGTAATATTATTGATCGAGGTACCGGAGTATTGGTGCTCAATACAGAATATCGACATACATTGATGGATAAAAAATGGTTTGTACTACAGGGCAATGCTTTTATTGATAGTGGGAGTTGGCGTAATCCCGGTGGAGACTTTGGAGATTTTGGAGACAGTCAGAATTTTAGGATGTACCCTGGTGTTGGCTTGCGATTTATGCATAAACGCATTTTTAATGCTGTGTTTAGAATAGATTACGGATACGGAATCACGGCAGATGCTACTAACGGATTTGTATTTGGGATCGGGCAGTATTTTTGAGATAAAAAGTGTTAAGGTTTGTTTAGAAAGAGGCTGTCTAAAAAGGCAGTCTTTTTTTTGTATAAAATTTCGGTTATTTGTAAATTTAGATTATGAGTCGCAAAGTAATCTTCAAGACTTACGATCAAGATCAGTTAAGTCTTTTACCACCTA
>NZ_BAABCW010000022.1:0-69551 GCF_039539305.1 Aquimarina addita
CCCTTGGCGGGTGCAAACCTACTAACTATTCACGTATAAACAAGACTTTTTTTAAAGTATTTTTAAAAGAAATGACAACCTCCTGAAAATACAAGATTTACAAACAAAAAAATCAATAATCAATACCAAATTGTAAAAGACATCAGAAGCTAATCATTGAAAAAGATACAGTGAAAATTAAAAAATCCTCTTAGATTTTTCATAAACATTGTTAGAATCACTCTAATAATAAAACATTAGGTTTACTTAACATCCAAGAAAACTCAAATACTAACGATACTCTTACATCCTCGTTTACGTATGTAACACACGCATAAACAGATCATAAACAACAATTTTACACTTTCTCTATAGTAATTACAATCGATTTACTGATTGGTGTGTTGCTTTTATCTGCATAGTGATTATATGGAACCAATACATTGGTTTCTGGAAAATAGGCAGCAACATTGCCCTGAGGTATATTATAAGGGACTACTAAAAACTTTATGGCTTTTCGCTCCTTACCATCATACTTACTTATTAGATTAACAACACTTTTCTTTTCTAAACCAAGTCGCTGCATATCTGATGTATTCATCATTACAATTCTTCTTTCATTATATATACCGCGATATCGATCATCCAATCCATATATTGTAGTATTGAATTGATCATGTGAACGAATTGTCATCAACATAAATTCTCCTGATTTTAATGCATGATCAGGTAGCTCACAACAACTAAATTGTGCTTTTCCTTGTGGGAGTTTACTGAAATCCAAATTCCGAACATTATTAGGTAAATAAAAGCCTCCATCTTTTGACTTATCATTAATATTTTTAAATCCTTTGATCACCTGCTCCATCTTTTCTCTCATCAAATGATAATCTTCACTGAGCAATTTCCAAGAAACTGGGTGTTGATCTTTAAAGTAAGCTTGAGCTATATTACCTATAATTTCAGGTTCGCTTTTTAGGTTATCAGATACTGGTTGCAACATCCCTTTGGATCGATGTACTTTACCCATACTATTTTCTACGGTAAATGATCGCGATTCATCTCCTTTTTGATCCAATTCTGATCTACCTAATGTAGGTAATATTATTGCTGTCTTTCCTGTAATGAGATGTGTTCTATTAAGCTTTGTACTAATCTGCACGGTAAGATTACATGCTTGTAATGCCTCTGCAGTATATGCAGTATCTGATGCCGCCGAAAGAAAATTACCTCCAAGACCCATAAAAACTTTAGCTTTTCCCTCATGCATTGCCTTTATTGAATGCACCGTATCAAGTCCTGCTTTATCCGGAGGTGTAAATCCAAAGGTGTTTTTTATAGCTATATTTAGTTCTTCTGACACAAAATGCATAATCCCCACGGTTCGATCCCCTTGCACATTACTATGCCCTCTTACAGGGCAGGTCCCTGCGCCAGGTTTCCCCAGGCTTCCTTTTAGCAATAAAAGATTCACACACTCTTTTATATTATTAACTCCATTTTTATGTTGAGTAAGCCCCATAGCCCAACAAATAATAATCTTATTTTTTTTAGCTAACACATCAACCACTTCATTTATATACTTTTCATTTACTCCACAGAGAGAGAGTAACTCTTCCTCTGGATAGCTATCCAGATCTTTCAATAAATTCTCATAACCCTGGGTATATCTTTTTATAAAATCGTGATCAAATACATTCTTATTAATTGCATCTAAAGCTTTTAGTTTCTTAATTATTAGTTTTAACAGTGCTATATCTTGATTAATCTTTACCTGAAGATGTATATCTGCAATAGCTGTACCTGATAGTAACACTCCGTTCACTGATTGCGGATTCTTAAAACGGACTAAGCCTGCTTCCTCTAATGGATTGACACTAATTATAGTTCCTCCATTATTTTTGCATTTCTCTAATGCAGATAACATTCTAGGATGATTGGTTCCAGGATTTTGACCTAAAATCATAACTACTTCTGCTTCATAAAAATCTTCCAGTTTAACTGACCCTTTACCAATACCTAAAGTTTCTCCTAAGGCGACTCCACTGGATTCGTGACACATATTAGAACAATCAGGCATATTATTAGTTCCTAGTGCTCTAACAAATAGTCCATACAAAAATGCTGCTTCGTTACTGGATCTTCCGGATGTGTAAAAAATTGCCTCGTCAGGAGATGCTAATGTGTGCAAATTTTCTGCGATGGTATCAAAAGCTTCTTGCCAAGAGATCGATTCGTAATGAACACTACCAGGCTTAAGAATCAGTGGCTCGATTAATCTTCCTTTTTTTCCTATTTCGTAATCTGACCATTTTGAGATTTCTTCTACAGAATGTTTTGCAAAAAAAGCTTTATCTATAGTTTTATTAGTTGCCTCGTCTGCCAGAGCTTTAGCTCCATTCTCACAGTATTCAGCTATTTTTGATCTTTTTTCAGGATCTGGCCAGGCACAACTAGGACAATCAAATCCTTCTTTTTGATTCATCTGAGCAAGACCACTCATCGATTTTACAACTCCCATTTCCTTAAAAGCATGCTGCAATGCTATTTTTACCGCTGGTACACCTGCAGCATAATCAGCTTGTTCTTCTATTCTGATCCCGGTGAATTCTGTAGAACCGGTTATAGAAACATTTCTTTTGTTCATTGGTTTATAAAATAATGAAGGTTAGCTCTAAACTCTTCTAATGGTAATTAGAGACCTGAAAAGTAAAAATTAAAGATACAATGAATATAAATAATCCAAGATATGATTACTAATTTATGCTAAAATTTAAGAAGTTACTAATCTCAATCACTAAGAATATAGTTCTATTAATTTACAGAAAGAAATTCCAAACTAATCCAAAACGAATGACCGCATCACGGGGTGCATATCCTGGTGCAGAGAATTCTGTATTTTGCTGAAAAGCTTCTCCAAAGTTTTCTACCTTAAAATAAATACGAGTTTGTCTTATTTTAGCATTAAAGAAAATATCAAACTGTGGAAATCCGCCAAAGCGCTGTGCATTGTTTTCAAAATAGGTCTGCTCTTCTGCACTTTGGACATAAAATTCTGATAAAACAGGATCATATCCATCAGCAGTATATTGTGAGTAATACTTGAATGTTACTCCCGTTTGTAAGTACAATGCGCTCTTAAACCAATAATCTTTATAGTACAAACTATTTCTAGTAACAATCTCTGGCACATTATACACCTCATCTCCTTCTGATACATTCTGATACATTATGGTGTTATCTAATCCAATAAAACCAAAATCTAAATTCTGAGAGAGTTTTACTTTTAAAAGATTTACATTTTCTCCATACTGTAAAGGGGTTGTAATAGAATCTGAACTTTTTGTAAAATAAGTATGATTTTTTATTGTCGTATAACTTGCATCAATCGCAGCGATATTTTTTGCTTTCAGATGTAACTTAATTTTTTGAGTTTCAATGTTGGTGAAATTATTCTGTGCTTCTTCATTATTAAAATTTTGCCAGTTATAACTAACATAATCACTTTGATGCAGTAAAAAATTATAATTCGGTAGTACAGAGTTACTATGAATACTTATCGATGCTCCATATTTATCATTAAGGTCATATCCTGCTCCTGCATTGAGATAATTACCCTCAATATCTCCAGCTAAGATTGCACTTCCGTCTACAGATAACAGAAATCCTTTATAATTATTAACATAGGAACCACCAGCAGCATACGCATCTCCTTTAATTCTATTGGTTATATTAATTTCATTTCCTTCTTCATCTACTTGCCTGAGAATGGTATTATATCCATAATTATAATTAGAATTACTTGCATGAAGGCTAATAGTACCAATCCAAGGATTCGTATAAGCCACGTACATTTTATTACTAAAATCTTCTAGTGCAACTTTATTCGACAATTCACTATCTTCATAAGATGTTCCAAAAAGATCATTTGCCGTTGTCTGATTGAAAGTAAAAGATTTATCGGTAAGGTCAAGCACATGACCTAATGATAATGATGTATCACTGCTATCTGTTGATTTAATAATTGCATAAGAGTGATCTAAATAAAATCTTTTTCCTAATAACGTACTTTCTGCATCTGTAAAATTAACTTGTATAGATGACCTATCCTCAAAATCATCTCTATTATCAGCTGCCTGTCCTAATCCTAAATATTCTTCGACTCCGGAAGATGCACTAGTTGTGCTTGAAGTAGCAGATAAACCTCCGTATTCTTCATTTAATAAATCTTGCGCTACAAAATGAGTTCGGACTTTGTATCTCTCATTTTTGGTACTATAATTTGCTGTGGATCTAAAATTACCTGTGCTAGCTAATGCATGTTGATACTTTCCCAGAGATCGAACTCCTTTATATGCAATAGAAAGATTAAGTCTAGGGGATGTATTTATCGCAATCAGTGCATCTAATTGTTGCCCTTGCTCAAAAGTAGTTTTAAAATATAACTCTGTAAGTGGTGTGGGAACGTGATAATAAGTAACGTCTTCTGCTTCTATAAAATTAAAATGTCTTGCTCTAGCGCCAAAAAGTGGCAACATATGATCCGCTTCTTCAGTTTTCACTAAACTATTATAAGCTTGTCCCACATTGTTTAATGGCATCAATCCAAAATCATCTTTACGCAAATAATTAAAATTGTAATCCTTCTGGATAGTAAGGGTAGTATCCACAAAAGTGGTGTCATTCTCAAAAGTTATAATTTTATAATCAGAAATTGGTGGTTTCTCTTGTTCTTCTTCTTTCTTAGCTGCATCTCTTCTTTCTCCTAAACCTTTTCTTTCTCTAGCTGTCTGTTTTTCACTAGTGCTACCCTCTATTTCTTCCTCTTCATTCCCTTCCTGTGCAAAGCTTATGGCCCCCATGAGAAGTATAATTATAAATACTATGTTTTTTTTCATTGCTATGTTAAACTGTGACAAAAATATGCTTTTTTAATGAAAGTTAACCTCCTGATCGAATCGTTTGATTTTAACCTTTTTGACTAATATTTATAAATAGTTTTCTGATTTTCTATTGATACAGTATCTTCGTAATATGCTTACACTAAAATTAAATGCTGATCTTTTAGAATGCGGCACTGACGAGGCTGGTCGTGGGTGCCTGGCAGGTCCAGTTACTGCAGCTGCTATAATTTTACCCGATAATTTTAAAAATGAACTCCTTAACGATTCTAAACAGCTTAGTGAATCAAAACGTGCATTACTGCGTCCTTTATTAGAAGACTGTGCTCTCTCCTATGGTGTGACACATATTTTTATGGAAGATATCGATAAAATTAATATTTTAAATGCTTCTATCCTGGCAATGCAACGGTCTATCGAGCAATTAAAACCTCAACCGGAACATATTGTTGTGGATGGAAATCGATTTAAACCCTATAAAAACACTCCATATACCTGTGTTATTAAAGGTGATGGAAAATTTATGAATATTGCCGCAGCATCTGTATTAGCAAAAACATACAGGGATACATTTATGGAAAAGATTCATGAAGAGTTCCCAATGTATAACTGGAAAAAAAATAAAGGATATCCTACAAAGGAGCATCGAGAAGCTATCCGGAAATATGGAATTACGAAGTACCACAGAAAGAGCTTTAGGTTGTTACCCGAACAGCTCACATTAGAACTGGAATAAATAGATCTTACAGATCTTTTTAACGAACTATAAAAAGTAAAAATGAGTTATGTATCTTTGAAACCTTAATGGGATTTAATAAAAAGTAAAACATACACATGAAAAAAATAGTTGTACTTGTATTATTAACAATTGTTTTAGCTTGTAATACCTCAATACAGAAATCATATACGCTTATAGACTATATCCCAAAAGACGCTCAAATTGTTTTAAAAATTAATGATTTAGAACAAACTAAGAATCTTTTACGGGATAATGATCTTATAAAAAATAACAGTAATACTAATTTCTTTCAGTATTTTAAAACACTTCCTGTTCTTGACCATATTAATCAATCTAAGGGGCTTTTGTGTTTCTCTCCAATAGGAAAAAATGATTTTGAATACACTTATATTTCAAAATTTGATGCTTCGGTTATTCAAAAAGATTCTTTAGGCATAAAAACTATTGAAGCGATCTCATACGCTAATAAAACTATTCATAAAATTAAAACTGGCGAAGCGGTTTTTTTTGCCACACAGCAAGATAGTATTCTCATCGCCTCTTCATCAAAATTACTTATTGAAAATGCGATACGCCATCAAGAAAACAAAGTTTCGGTTAGTCAAGATCTTATAAAAGCATATGAGGTTACTGATACAGAAAAACCCCTTTCTATTTTGGTGCACGGAAAGAGACTTAAAAACATTCATGATTCTTTATTACCTAATAGAGATCTTTCTGGTCTAACAAATTTTAGCGGTTGGATCTCTGCAGATGCTTCCATAGAACAAAATGCATTATATATTGATGGAATTGCCATAGAAAAAGATTCTTTATCTTCTACAATAGGTATCTTTGACAATACGATACCTCAGGAAAATCATATCGCAAAAATTACTCCTGTAACCGCACTTGGTTTTATTTCCTATACATATGATGATTTTAACTTATTAAAAAGAAATCTGGCATTTGCCCAGGATCGCAAACTTGATAATGTCTCTGATGATCTGGATGAAATTTTATCAGGAGTTTCTGAAATAGGCATGATTTTCATGGACACTGATGACATCCTTACCCTAACATCTTTGGAACCAGAAAACACAGCTGATCTTCTGGCAGGATCTTCTTCTGGTACTTATAGAGGTATTACCATTTACAATTTTAATTCTTCTACATCCTTTTCTGATATCGTATCACCATTGCTCCCTGATTTTGAGGCTAACTTTTATATTTTGTTTGAGAATCATGTACTTTTTGCTTCTTCTAAAAATGGATTACAAACGGTTATAGCTAATATTCTTAACAAGACTGTTTTACAACAGCAGGAATATTATATCAATGCTGTAGAAAAATTATCGGATGAATCCTCTATACTTATGGTAAGTACCGTGAATCACCTCAAAGACTATATCAGCAGTGGAGTTACAGAAGAACAAAAGAAACAATGGAAGGATCTGAACAGCAATAAGTATAAAATCGGCGCATTACAATTTATTAAAGAAAATAATTTTGCTCATGTTCATGGTGTTCTTCAGAAAAATGTTGCAAAAGGATCTGCTACGTCTGTTATACAAGCAACATCTACTACCTTAGAAAATAAAATTCTCACAAGACCAATTCTAGTAAAAAATCACCGAACTAAAGGAATGGATATTGCCGTACAGGACATTGACAATCAACTATATTTAATTTCTGACAAGGGAGCTATTTTTTGGAAAAAGCAAATAGATGGAGCTATTATGGGTGATGTCCAGCAAATAGATATTTACAAAAACGGGAGATATCAGCTACTTTTTAACACAGAAACTACAGTATATCTTGTGGATAGAGATGGCAACGATGTAACCTCATATCCAAAAAAACTAGAGAAATCAATTACACAACCACTTTCCTTATTTGATTATGATAAGAGCAAAAGATATCGCATTCTTGTAACCCAAGGAACTGACATCACTATGTTTGACGCAGAAGGCAAGGTCGTATCTGGTTTTGGTTTTAATACTACAGAAACCAGTGTAACACTACCTCCTAAGCATATCCGCATAGGTAGTAAAGATTATATTCTCATTCCGGAAGAAAACGGAACTCTACATATTCTGGATAGATTAGGAAGACCTCGGGTTCAGCTAAAGGAAAAAGTTAGTTTTTCTAAAAATCATTGGTATCAGTATCAAAATAAATTTACGTCTTTACAAAAAGATGGAAAATTATTACAAATAGCATCAGATGGATCTATATCACTAGAAGATCAAGAATTAACAGAAAATAGTTCTTTAACCTCCACAAACAAAACGTTAGTTACCTTATCTGAAAACAAATTAACTATTAAAGGAAAAACTATAGAATTAGATTTTGGAGTGTATACAACTCCGCAATTATTTTATATTAATGATAAAATATACATTGCTATTACTGATATTCAATCTAAAAAAGTATATCTCTATGATAGTAATGCTGAGTTATTTCCTAATTTCCCTGTTTATGGCAATTCTTCTATTAGTTTAGGAAATATGGATAAAGACCCTAATCTTGAATTTGCCGTACAAGGCGAAGAAAATAGCATCCTAACCTATCAAATTAATTAAACCATATATATCTTTGTAAAAATCATTATCAAATCCCATTAATTTTAGTGCCTGTACTCTGTTATAAGTGTAATTGCAAAAGCAATTTTATAATACACTATAAAATTACCTCAGGATACACTACGGAAAACCGCAAAAATAATTGGATTTTTTTCACAATATTACTCAAGTTAAATTGATATATAATCTTTAAATCCCAAATGAGATTATAGATTTAAAGTAATAAGTTAATGAAGAAAATGAACGATGATATATATTATAAATTTGCAAGCGATATATTAGAAGCTTTACATCTGAAATCCAAGACATTCTATGATGATGTTAAAAACCAAAAATCCTACGAGGTTCAGATTTTCAAATGGATCAATGAACTATATCAACAAGAAAAAAACAGTAAAGAGGCTATTCAGGATATTCATCGCAAACGACTGACTGCATTAGCCTGTATTGATATTTCTCCAAAACTATAAGTTCATCAATCTATCAAAGCACATTACTATGATCAAATATTACAGAGAATTAAATGATGAAGAAAAAAGAATAGCTATAGAACGCCTGGCAGTAAGAATAAAAACTTCGAAAGAAATTATGCTCTCTGTATTACTTAAAATGAACCCTTTATTAGCGATAAAAGGCGGCAAAGTGGTCATTTATCGAAATACCTTTACCAGACTAAATAATAAGATAAGAGAATATGTCACATAGTATATATTAAATCTACTTACGCTACATTATTAGAGCTTTTTTCACAAACCTCTTAATGGGATACAAAAAAATTAACAATTTTTGTATAAGAGAGGACTAACCCTTTACTAATTCTCCTTTCAAAATTGAAATACCTAACAAAAATCTCAAAATTATTTTTTAAGTTTTTGACTTAAAATGTTTACTTCTTTATAAATTCTTCACTAAGTAGTATAGAACGTATTAAAACTTAACTCTATACTACATTATGAAAACAACCCTTATACTTTTATGCCTATTTTTTGGGGTTCAGGCACAAGCACAATCAGACGATCCCAACGTAATATCCAACTCTGGAGGAGCAGATGTAAACGCATCATATCAAATCTCTTTTACCATAGGAGAAATTTTCACAGGAACAATTTCGAATACAAACGATATAGAACAAGGATTTTGGGCAGGAATATCAACTGATAATATCTTGTCTACAGATGATTTTAATCCAGAAGACAACACGATACTTTTTTATCCTAATCCAGTAACAAATTTCTTGAATGTTCATATAAAGAACACAAATGAATATAACATGATGCTTACTAATATTCATGGACAACTGGTAATGCAAAAAACGATAACCGTTGCTCCACAAGGGAATAATATAGATGTTCGTGCTTTACCAAAGGGTATGTACATACTCACCTTACAAATTACCAAAAGCAAGCAAAACAAATCCTTTAAAATCATTAAAAACTAGTTTCTCATTATCTAAAAAATCATATCTCATGAAAAATATACATACTCTTTTTAGCATTCTTTGTATTGTATTAATAACTACTAATTCTTTTGCACAGGCACTACAAAAAAACTTTATTAATTATCAGGGAATTGCAAGGACAGCGGATGGAACCCTTATGTCTGATCAATCCATAAATATGCAAATAGCGATTAAATTTGGTGCTCCAGATAATACAGCCAGTTATGTAGAAAATCATACTATAACCACAAGTATAAATGGAGTTTTTAATTTACAAATAGGTAATGGGACTTCTATTACAGGTGATTTTGACACACTACCTTGGGGTGGAACCGCTTCATATGTATCAGTATCGATGAATGGTTCTGAAATTGGAACTAATGAGTTGATGGCAGTGCCTTATGCAATTTCATCTGGCGATACCAAATGGTTTTCTAACGGAAATGATATTGAAAATATGAATAGCGGTAATGTAGGTATTGACAGATCTCCAACCTCTAAACTAGATGTAAACGGAGATTTGAAACTACAAACCGGAACTGCTGTAAATGAAATCTCTATAGATGGTACATTAGGAGGCAACAGTAACAATGCAGTACCTACAGAAAGAGCCGTAAAAACCTATATTGATAATGCTACAGCCACAACCACACCAGTTGTTTTTAAAGTTCGTGGTAGTGGTTTTGCCGTGAAGGATCTCGATGGAGGCACCTCTATAGAAACAGATATCTGGGACATCAGAACCTATGATACCCGTAATGCTTTTAACACAACTTCCAAACGGTTTGTGGTACCAGAAAGTGGATATTACTACTTACATGCGGTTGTACGTCAGTCTAATACTGTAACTACAGCATTTTTTAGAATTCATTTTAATGTAGACACAGGAATCAATCATAACCAAATCATTGATGGTGATGACGTGAAAATAAATGTTAGCGGTATTTACTTTCTTAATGCAGGTCAGGAAGTATTTGTCAACCTCCGTAATTACTCGACAGGAAATGATGTTCGAATTGATGGAACAGGTAGCTGGTTCGAGGGATATAAAATTAATTAGCCATATCCTTAACAAGGATATAAAGCACCAAATTTTATAAAATTTGGTGCTTTACTATTTCTATCTGATTATGAATCCTATTTATTTCGTGTAAATTTTATTCATTATCTTACACTTTTTAGCAATAAAATTCCAAAAAAGAAAAGAAGATCTAGGATTTCTTCTCTTCAACAAATATAAAAAGCTTGTAATCAGTTTGATTAGTTGAATATTTTATCCTATTATACCTTAAAATCATACTATACCCCAATTTATAAGACGCGATAATAGCGTACAAACTCAATTAACAAATGAAGATACCTTACCTAAAAGTAACTTTACTAATCATCCTCGTTGTAAATAGTTTATCCATCAATGCTCAAATATGGACCTCTACAACCGCTTCAAAAACTCAAAATAAGGCTAAAAAAGTAAGGACGACCATGCCTACTAACTATCAGCTATTTAACCTCAACAAGGATCTGCTTATATCTATTTTAAAAAAAAGCGCTCCAAGAGATTCTCAAAAAAAAACAACTACTATTATAGATTTACCTGTAGAAGGCGGAATGCTACAAAAATTTAGTGTACAAGAAGCATCTACCTTAGACAAAGATTTGGCAAAGAGATTTGTGGATATTAAATCTTATGTCGCCCACGGAATTGATGACCCTACATCCGTCGCTAGATTTAGCATTTCTCAAATTGGTTTACACGCTATGATTTCATCAGGCAATCATGCTACTATATTTATTGATCCATATACTAAGGATAAAAAAGAATATATCTGTTATGCCAAAAAAGATGTCCCTTCTGATCCCAATTCTTTTGAGTGTCTAGTGGAAGAACAGGTTAAAAAAGAAATACCTCAAAATCCTTCTCGAAATTTCAGAAATGCCAATGATGGTAAGTTAAGAACTTTTAGACTTGCTTTAGTCTGTACCGGAGAATATGCTCAGTTTCATCTCGAAAATCAAAGTATTGCGCCAGATGCATCTGATGAAATTAAGAAAGCTACTGTTCTGGCGGCTATGAATACAACGATGACCAGAGTAAATGGAGTTTTCGAAAGAGATTTAGCCCTTACTATGGTTATTATAAATCAAACTACAGAAATGATCTTTTTTGATCCAGCTACTGATGGATTGACTAATAATGATGCTACTAATTTAATCAATGAAAGCCAAACGACTTGTGATAATATTGCTGGTTTTAACAATTATGATATCGGTCATACTTTTAGCACCGGAGGTGGAGGTCTAGCGTCTCTAAGATCTCCCTGTACTACTTCTAAAGCCAGAGGAATTACCGGAAGTTCTCGCCCTATAGGAGATTCTTATGACATTGATTACGTTGCCCATGAAATAGGACATCAATATGGTGGTAATCATACACAAAACAATAGGTGTAATCAATCCAATGCCTCCGTAGAACCTGGTAGTGCTTCTACTATTATGGGATATGCAGGTATTTGTACTCCCAATGTTCAAAATAATAGTGATGCTTATTTTCATGCCATTAGTATTGAAGAGATGTGGAACAATATTTCTGGAGGAAGGAGTACCTGTGGAGAAGAAAGCAATACCAATAACACTGCCCCTACTGCAAATGCAGGAGCTAATTTTACTATTCCCGCTTCTACTCCATTTATATTAAAAGGTACCGGAACAGATAGTAACTCTGATAATATACTAACATATTGTTGGGAACAAATGGATAATGAATCAGCGGATATGCCACCTTCAGCTAACTCTACTGTTGGACCCACTTTTAGATCAATCAGTCCTACAGCTTCTCCTGACAGGTACATGCCTGCCCTACCTACAGTAATAGCAGGCGCAACCTCTTCTACCTGGGAGGTAGTTCCATCTGTAAGCAGAACTATGAATTTTAGATTAACCGTAAGAGACAACTCACCGGGAGGCGCAAGTACCGCTAGCGACGATACAGAAATTACTGTATCGGAAAATGCAGGACCATTTATAGTTATGGTGCCTAATACCAATATAAATTGGGCAGCTGGATCTACACAGTCTATTACCTGGGATGTTGCCGGAACGACAGCTAATGGTATCGATGTAGAAAACGTAGATATTTTATTATCCACAGATGGAGGTAATACTTATCCAACAACTATCGCATCTGCAGTAGCTAATGATGGCTCTCAAAATATTACCGTACCTAACTTAGTAGGAACACAAAACAGAATTATGGTGAGAGGCACAAATCATATTTTTTATGATATTTCTAATACGAACTTTATAATTACTTCTGGTAGCGGTGATGATACAGAACTACCCACTGCTCCTACAACACTAACCGCTTCTAATATAACAGAAACAACTGTTGATCTTAGTTGGAATGCAGCTACGGATAATGTAGGCGTAACTGCATACGACATATATCAAGGAAGTATCGTTATAGAAACAATAGTAGCCAATACTTCATTTCAGATAACTGATCTATCTCCAGATACCACATATAATTTTAGTGTAACCGCAAAGGATGATGCAGGTAATGAATCAGATGCAAGTAATATAGTAATGATTAATACACTCCCAGAAATTTCTCCAGATACAGAAATGCCTGCGGCTCCAACTATGCTAACAGCTTCTAATATAACTCAAACTACCGTTGATCTTAGCTGGAATGCAGCGACGGATAATGTTAGCGTAACAGCATATGACATATATCAAGGAGGTATCGTTATAGAAACGATAGTAGCTAATACTTCATTTCCAGTAATTGATCTATCTCCGGATTCTACATATAATTTTAGAGTAACCGCAAAGGATGCTGCGGGCAATGAATCAGATGCAAGTAATATAGTGACAATTACTACATTCCCGGAGATTTCTTCCGTTACTTGTACAGAAGTAGATTTGCTCATTAATTTAGATAACTATCCAGAAGAAACAAGCTGGAGCCTTGAGAACAATGGTGATATTGTTGCAACTGGAGGCACTTACGAACTAGAGGGTGATAGCACCTCTATTACAGTGACCGAATGTCTGTTTCCAGGCACGTATACCTTTACACTGAATGATAGTTTTGGTGATGGCATATGTTGTGGATATGGAAACGGCACCTATACACTAACATCTCTGGAAACTATCTTAGCCTCTGGCGGTACTTTTGGAAATTATGAGTCCACCACGTTTACGATTACTGATCCTGTAAAAGTGCCTGTTATTGATAATAGTACCACTACGGATCAGAGCAAAATACTGGTATTCCCTAACCCTTTACAATCTGCTGATATACTAAATGTGGTAGCATTTAAAGAAAATACTGTTTACGCTATCTTCGATATGTTGGGAAGGATTGTTATGACTGGGAAATTAACTAATAAATCTATTAATACCAGTGGATTATTATCAGGCTCTTATATCCTGAAATTAGAAATTAGTAGCAAAGATAAGGCTCGAAGTATTCAATTTATAAAATAGTAATACCAGATGTTATTAATAGAATAAGGTATAGTGTGAGGAAAGTCTTATGATTTTAATTCGTGCTTACATTCAGCCTCGAATAAAGTGGTAAAATGTTTTAATAATTTTTCTTTCACCTGATTTACATCAACTTTCTCCACTCCTAGCTCTACCTGTAGAGATGTAACTGCTTTATCATTGATCCCACACGGAATAATATGGTCAAAATATCCTAAATCGGCATTTACATTAAAAGCAAAACCATGCATGGTCACCCATCGACTGGCACGAACACCTAACGCACAAATCTTTCTAGCAAAAGGAGTTCCTGCATCTAACCAGACTCCCGTTTCTCCATCACTTCGTACTCCTTTGATATTATATTCTGCTAGGGTTAGAATAACCATTTCTTCTAGCAATCGTAAATATTTATGAATATCAGTAAAAAAGTTATCAAGATCAAGAATAGGATACCCTACAATCTGTCCCGGTCCATGATATGTAATGTCTCCACCTCTATTAATTTTATAAAAAGTAGCTTCCTTTTCTTGTAGTTGTTTTTCGCTCAAAAGAAGATTACTAATATCTCCGCTTTTCCCTAAGGTGTACACATGAGGGTGCTCTACAAAAAGAAAATAATTTGGTGTTGGGTGTAGCGTTTCTTCTCTTCTGTTTTTAATCTTAAGGTCCAGTATCATTTTAAACAATTCTTCCTGATACTCCCAGGTTTCTTTAAAATCTTTGAGCCCTAATTCTTGTATGTTTATCTCCTTATTCATGATAATCTAAGTACACTATTCTTCCAATTCTACCTCAACATCCAATAATTTTGGATTATTCATAAATTGCATAAAACCTACTTCCAGGGTAAAACTTTTTCCATCAAGACTAAACATCGCTTTATCTGAGGATATTTTCTTTATTTTTCTTGGGAAATTATATTTAAGTTTATATTTAGAGCTCGCTAAAAACATTTCCATAGAAGCCATACTATCCACGTTTTGCTTTAGTTTTTCTTCATCAAGAATTTCTGTTATTCTAGAAAATTTATTGTTTTTAAAAGAATACACAACTTTTGTAGGCTCCTCGTCAGCCGTATCGGAGAGAGGACTTACCATACCCGCTGCTGAAGCATCTTTTTTTGGATGTACCGCACCAGAAGCTGTTTTAAAATTATTCAATAAATCACTCAGTTCATTCACATTCTGAAAATCCTGATACAAATCAAATTTCATCTCCTTTGTTTCAGGGTTCATTACCATATGCATTTCAAAGTTTTCTAACTTCTTTAATTTTTCCTGTTGTTCTATTGGTAATGATAAGATACTATCCTTATTTTCTTCAAGAAACTCTTTAAAAACGACTAGTGTATCTATAATTTCTTCTCTTCCTTCGGTTATTTTATCTCCGCCCATTTGCATTAGCTCAGACCCATCAAAATTGAATGTTATTTTTCCGGTTCCATCTTCATTTAAATTTAATTCTTCAGAAAATTGACAGCCTATCAGTAGCGTTATCACTAAAAATGTCTGTATATACAAGTAAGCTTTTTTCATAGGTACCAGTAACTTATAATTATTTATTAGGATTATTTAGAATGATCAATGCCGCTATGACTCCAGGAATCCATCCACACGCAGTCAATAAAAGCACAATAATAACAGAACCACAGCCTTTATCTAAAACAGCAAGTGGTGGAAAAAAAATGGATAATAAAACTCTCCAGATACTCATATTACTTGATTACAAAGTTATAATTAAATACTACCTGATTAGACTACCTAATTACTTTTTTGTTACATAATTAAAAATAATTTTAATCATATATACCTCGGCTTATCTCTTCTCTGATTTTATTTAATCATTTTTTGAATTCTAAAATCGCTCCATTAGATGAATATTTTTACAAACATACAATCTATTTACGAGTACTCTAATACTAGTATTAGGATTTTACACAAAAAGATCTCTAAACAAAACAGAAACTCTCATAACAATTTTATTTAAATATGAAAACCAGTAAAATCCTCGGTTTTTACTGGTTTTCTATACAGTGTGAGATTAAAGAATTATTTAGATTCTTTGATCTTTTCTATTTTAAAAAAGTTATTATCTAACTTTTCCACCTGATACTCCTTTTTCATGAAGTCATAATTTAATTCTTTACCCTTTACTGTAATGACAAATCCATTTTTTGTGGGCACAATTTTAAAATCTGCATCATCATCAACAGCATATGATAATTCAATCAAGTTATCATAGTAATGGTCTGCATCATCATCAATTCTGATAATTTTGGTTATCATTTCGGGAGTATTTATCCTCTCTTGATTTAACGCATTTTGATCTTCTTTTTTTAATAAAACTTCACTAGTTTCTTTATTCTTAATATGTACTTTATATGGAATGGTAGATGCTCCCTTTTCTACTTCATACTGTTTAGTGATTGTTTCTTGTATGATCTGCTTGTTATCATGTTGAGCTTTTACCAAAGTGGTTGTTAAGAATAATAGAGTAACCGTAAATAATTTTAAATTTTTCATTTTTATTTATAAATTTTTAATTAATAGTTTATACTTTTTCTGAGAAAAAATAAAACCTTAATTAGCATTTATAATTTCATTTTCCTTTCTCAGATTGGCTAATTTTTTCTCTAATGATTTAATTACATCATCAGCTTTTGTATTCATATCACTTACCATGGTATCAAGATTTGATTCGAATTGCGCTCTTTGAGAATTAAATTTTAAAGCTATCTCGTCTGACACAGAATTTGCTTTTTGCATTAAATCCTCTTTTGTATCTAGAGCCTTAGTCTTAATTTTTTTTCTTGTTTTCGTTCCTTTATCTGGTGCAAATAAAACGCCGATTAAAGCTCCGGTTAACGTTCCTGCTAAAGTTCCTATAATGGCTGTACTTGTGCTATTTTTCATTTTTCTAATTTTAAATTAAATTTATTAATAACTTTTATTAATAAAAGCATCGGATTTTTAAACAACCCAAATGCCTGTTTATATTCTATTACATAATTTGGATTCCGTATTATGCAACTTCTTGTTCTAACATACTTTTGTTGAGTTGATCACTTGTCTTTTTAGACCAAGCGTTTAACATCCAACTTGTTTTTTCTAGTTCTCTTACATATGCTCCAATCAGATCAATAGTTCCTTCATCCTTGGCGTTATCCGCATTTTCAATAACTATTCGCATCTGAGTCAATATTTGTCTATGATCGCTTAATAATTCTTCTACCATTTCCTCATCTTTTAATAAAGGACTGGTCTCATTAATTGAAGAAACTTTTATATAATCACTATATGAACTCATAGGATGAAATTGTAAGGTGAGGATTCGTTCAGCAATTTCATCAATTTTTACTCTTGCATCCGTATACATTTCTTCAAATTGAACGTGTAAGTCAAAAAAATTCTTGCCTAAAATATTCCAGTGAAAATTTCTGAGTTTTTGATAATACATATTATAATCTGCTAATAATGTATTCAATTCAGTTACAACCGGTATCAATTTTTTTTCACTTAAACCTAAATAATTCATTTTTCTATATTGTTTTTTAAAATTAATAATTCTTTGATGTCGTATTTATCCTAAGAGTTTTTCATTCAATTCTAGGATAGAAAGCTCTGATATCAATTGCTTTCAATAAATCAACACTTTCAATATATAGGCTATCTTAATTTTGTCAAGCGGTTTAACGTTGTTTAACCCATATTAGCAAATATTAACGTAATACCTCCTTAAAATATCCCATATTTGTTAAATTAATTAACTATTAAGTCAATATTCAAAATTAAAAAAATGAGTAAAATTGATCAAAAACTATAAAAATAATCTATTTTTAATCAAAAATTACTTGTTTTTAGCCAATAATGAGTTTTTTTTACAAAATCTAAATGCGTCATAACAAAGTCTTTATTTCTTAAATTTATTAACACGGAAGTGTATTTGTATTTAAAAAAGAACAGTTACAGACGAGATCCTCTTTCTTAAAAAACAACTTTATATTTTATAATAAATCTTTATATTTCGATCTTAATTCTCAGAATGAAACATCTTTATTTATTTGTTGCAATAGCTTTTATTATTACACCTCAAATTAGCAGAGCCCAGTATGAATTTTCTGGACATATTGATAAAAATATTTGGCGTGGTGATATATATCTATCGTTAATTGAAGACTATAGAAAAGTATCAGGAATTCATACAGAGCAGATTATTCAAAAAGCCACTCCTGATTCTACGGGCTATTTTAGATTTTCTGGAGACAACTTACCACTTGATAATAGAATTTATAAAATTCAGGTAGAGAATTGTTTTACAAATAATGAACCCTCCCTTCATTTTAAAGGGCATTGTACTCAGGGTAAAGAAATATTATTTATTGCTAATAATAAGGATACACTTTCTACACCGCTTTCTTCTGATCAAGAAATGTTTTGTCGTATGTATTCTACTAATGAAAAGAGTATTGGCTTTATTAAAATTGACTCTATTATCAATGAGATGCAATTCGCTTTTAGTACTTATCGCAGTGAGACAAATAGAAAAATCAATTCTAAGCGATGGTGCACAGCACTACAAGAATATGGAGTATCCATAAAAGAACCATTAATAGAACTGTATATCTATTCACTGTTATCAGATAAAACCAATGAGTTGCATTCATATTATTTAGAAGATTTAAAGACAAATACATATTATGATCAGTTATTTAACCGCCTTCTACAAAAATATCCTGACAGCCCCTATATCAAACAATATGAGCCAGAACTAGCTGCTGATAAATTCCTTATTAATAGCTCAGCAATACAGTCATCTAACCGTTGGTGGATATATGTAATACTTATTTTATTAACAGGTTCTGTGCTTCTCAACATTTTTCAGTTATTCCAAGCAAAAAAAACACATAATCATTCAGTAACAATTGATAAAAATCTAACGGAGCAAGAACAGAAAATCTTAAATCTTATTCTAGAAGATAAAACAAATAAAGAAATTGCTGCAACTATGTTTATAAGCCTTAGCACGGTAAAAACACATATTAACAATCTCTACAAAAAGCTAAATGTTCGATCTAGAGAAGAAGTTAAATCACTGTAAAACATTGTTTTAAAAAATATCCACCCTGGTTCTAGTCCTTATTTCAACCTATCCACTAACATTTTTTACTCTATTTTAATTCATTTTTGGATCATTATTAATTTAAAATCTAAATAATGAAAAAAGAATTTTTAATTGCCATGAGTATCCTTGTATCCATCATGGCATCGTGTAACAATAGTACTAAAGGACAAACCTCTTCTGCCAGTCTAGAAACAGCCACTGCTTCTTTAGACAACAATGTTCTTGTACCTATTATGACATTTACTGAGACTGAACATGATTTTGGAACTATTAATGAAGGGGATTTAGTAAGCCATGAATTTTTTTTTACGAATACCGGTAAAGCTCCTTTAGTAATTATCAATGCTAAAGGAAGTTGTGGGTGTACCGTTTCTCAGTGGCCTAAAAAACCTATTGCTCCCGGAGCAAAAGCATCAATGTTAGTATCGTTTAACTCTAAAGGAAAACCTAACTTACAAACTAAAAAAATTACCATTACTGCAAACACTTCAACAGGCAAGGAAACTTTAAAAATAAGAGCCATGGTAACGGCTAAAACCAAGTAGAAAAGTCCTTGTTTTTTGCTAAAAGTTATTTGTAGTTCGATTAAGGCAAATAACTTTTAGCAATTAACACTACTCTTTCTGGTCTCTTATAATATAAAGGTCTTCAAATCTCTACACATTAAAACACATTTATGAAAACAATTATCCTTAGTATCAGTTATTTTTTTCTATCCCTTACCACATTGTGCGCGCAATCATTCAATCATGAAATTATTAATGAAAATAAAGACACCCTACTTCTAGGTAAAATCAATAAACAAAAATTAGCAACTCTTCCTTACTCATCCTGGTTTATGAGCGGCTATGAAAACTATATCCCCAAACAAAAAAGTATAGATTCTATAAAACATACTTTAGACCAATATACAATTACTCTTTTTTTAGGTACTTGGTGTGGTGATAGTAAACGAGAGGTACCACGTTTCTACAAAATATTAGAAGAAAGTGAATTTTCATTAGATCGATTAACAACAATCGCAGTAGATAGAAAAAGAAAATCATACAAACAAAGTCCTGGTGGAGAACATGAAGGTCTTACTATACACAGGGTGCCTACTATTATTTTTTATAAAAATGGAAAAGAAATAAATCGCATCACAGAATCACCGGTAATCACCTTAGAAGATGATATTATTGCTATTCTTAATCAAGAGTATACTTCAAAATATCAATCCGTAACAATAGTAGATTCCCTATTGACTACTAAAGGATTAAAATATTTTTCTGAAAAAAGAGATAAGATAGCAAAACAACTTAGTACTGAGAGCTTCTCTGAACTTAACACTTATGGTAATGTTCTGTTTTTTGCTGATAGAAAAGAAGAAGCCATTGAAATATGTCATCTAAACACCATATTATATCCTAAAGAGGCCAACACATATATAAGCTTGGCTAATAAATACGTTGCTACTCATACTATAGAGAAGGCAATCACATATTATAAAAAATCTCTGGAATTTTCGGATAATGAGAACGTATCTAAAAAAATAAAAGAATTAGAAGATTCACTTAATTAAGCTATCTAATCCATTATCTTTTTACAGATTCTGGATTTTATTATCTATTGCAATACTTACAACTAAAAAGCACAACTCATAAAAATTAGTGGGATATAATGAAAAGAACAACGTATATGCGCTCTCTTTTAATAGTAACAATTTTCCTGATAAGCTGTAATAGAAGTATAGTTAAGCAACCGCATTATGAAAATCAAATTGGTGATACGCCGTTTAATGCATACTTAGATACTGATGATTTTAAATTCTGTGACCCTACTAATGTTTTACACAAACGCTCTTTGGTAACTTACAAAGGTGGCACTAGAGCTTTTGAGCAGCAACTTATCAAAAACTACAATTATAAGCTCAGTTATGAGCCTTATAGTGGCTATTTTATTATTCGCTTTGCTGTTAATTGTAGTGATCAGGCAGGAAGGTATCGCATGGAAACACTTGACGTTAATTTTAATCCATCAAAACATCCTACAGAATTTCAGGAACATATTCTTTCCACCGTAAAAGAATTGAAGGGTTGGAGGCATGCTTTTTATCAAGGCAAAGATTATGATTGCTATAAATTTATTACCATAAAAATCATAAACGGTCAAATTCAAAAAACATGAAAGTCACTTTAATTATCTCATTACTTTTATACAACATTTTATGCTACGGTCAGGACAACTGTTTTATTTATCCGGAAGGAAGTGGCAATAGAAAAGCCTGTGAGCTTTCTTATAAAGCAATAGAACTCTCGCAAGGTAGCAAAGAATCGCAATTAATTTTTGATGCTGCCATTGCTATTGGTCCAGAATATGCGTGGACCTATTATGAAAAATCTGTACCCTATTTTAAAAGAGGTTTTTTAACACAAGGGCTTCACATATTAAATAAGGCTGTAAAACTAAAGCCTTTGGACTACTTATGTTATAGAGCGTACTGGTATTGGCAATATCAAAATTATAATCTATGTATACAAGACCTGGAAACCTATTATTCACTACCTAAAAGTTATCAGCAATTTACACCTGGGGGAGAGAAAGATATGAGACTAATTCTAGGATTGGCTTATGCAAAAAACAACAAGTATGCAAAAGCAATCAAAACAATCGAAGATTGCATCAATAGCTATGAATCAGAAGACGATATTGGGTTAGCAGATTATCATTCTCTTGGCATTCTATATTTAAAGAATAAACAATATGATAACGCTATTAACACTTTAACAAAACAATTAGCCATATACGACATGATACCCGATAGTTACTTTTTTCTTGGATTAGCATATAAAGGTGTATCTGATTTTAAGCAGGCTCAGGTCCAATTTAACCAAGCTCTTATAATGTTTAAGGATGATCAGCGTTATCCGAATCCAAATGCAGGGTTTCGAATCTATGCATCAGATGTTGAAAAAGAAATCGATAAATGATTAAACTCCACCTAAGGGTACGAAGTGTCAAAAACAAGACTGCTTCACTACAAGCATTAGGAAATCAGACTCACTTATCCTGATTTTAGGCACTACACCCGAGGCAGAGCCTTAGGAAATTCTATGAACTAAATGTGTCAAATTATGGATCATAAGACTACCCCTATTCATAAATTATAACATCTTCTGGGTAGTAAAAAAGAAAAACGATCCTTATAGAGATCAAGAAATAAGAACTATTACATAGTAAAAACTATAGAACCCTCACAAAACAACGAATCCTAGTTGAACTACGTCAAATTCTAGAAGACCAGTCTCTTAACCTTTTTTATTTGGTATTTTGGAAGCTTTATTTTATAATCCCAAAACACATAGCGTATGACCTGCAATTTTTCTGGACTGGCACCCTATATACCAACGACAGAAAAGCCCTGGAATGCCATGAGAGCCAAACACTTTTATCGTAGATTTGGTTTTGGAGGCACACCTGATATGATTAAAAATGCACTAACGCAAAATCCTTCTGATCTAGTTGATGACCTTATAGGTCAGGCAAGCGTCTTACCCACCACACCAGATCCCGGATGGGGCTATTTAGACAAGGAAGAAGGAATACAGTATGTAGGTGAAGATGCGTATTGGCATCATCTAAGAGCTCAATTTTTACATATGATATTTGATGATCTTAGAAAGGATCAGATCAGAGGTCGGATGACTATGTTTATGCATGGTTTATTTGTATCGAGAAGAGAAAACAATATCCCTTATATGTATCAATCTTATCTTACGAAACAGAAATATGCGGTTGGTAATTTTAAAGATTTCATACACGATATGGGATTAGATGCTTGTATGATTCGATATTTAAATAATTATGATAATAAAGCAGGAAAACCTAATGAAAATTATGCGCGAGAATTATATGAACTATTCACTCTTGGCGTAGATAACGGATATACAGAAAATGATATCAAAGAGACTGCAAGAGCATTCACAGGATATAATACAGAAAAGACGTCTTGGGGTGTTATTGAATTTAATAAAAATGACACATTTGATGATGGAGAGAAAACAATTTTTGGGCAAACGGGAAACTGGGGATATAGCGATGTTATAAATATATTATTTGATCAAAAACCAACAGAAATTGCCACTTATATTTGTACCAAATTATATGAATATTTTGTTTCCTATACTAAAAATGAAGATATAATCGCTGGATTAGCTCAGACATTTCTTGAAAATAATTACGAATTAGCTCCCGTATTAAGTCAATTATTTAAAAGTGAACACTTTTTTGACGAAGCATGCATTGGAGTTTTAGTCAAATCACCTTTAGATTTAGTAATCTTACATGATCATGAAGTAAGTTATCAAACACAAGATATTGATGGTCTTAATAGTATGTATAGCTTATACCCTTTTAGCGCATTATACAATTTAGAAATGGATTTATTACGCCCTCCTAATGTATCAGGTTGGATAGAACATAAAGCCTGGATTAATTCTGTATCAGTATCCGAAAGAATTTCAAGGATGCAGAACTATTCGAGACAGCATAATAATCTTACAGATAGTGCAAAAACATATATAAATTTTGCAAAAGACTTATTCGATATTGATGAAAATGTAGAAGTTGTAGCGAGAGGAATTGTTGATTTTTGTTTGAGTAAAGAGATCATATATGAACCCGAATACCAGGAAGCTATTTCTGTTTTTAAAGAAGGGGTACCCGATAACTATTTTAACGATGGAATTTGGAATTTAAATTACCCAAACCTATCTGGTCAGGTAAAAAATTTAATAGACTATATTTTTACCATCCCAGAATTTCAATTAAAATAAAATCATCATGAAAAAAAACACCTGTAATCATAAAGATCATACCCTATGGAGCAGACGTTCCTTTTTACAAGGCTTAGGTTTATCCGGGATTAGTTCTATGTTATTTGCAAATTCGACTATTTCATTTGCTACTAATAATCAACTCACCTCAGCTATCGAAAATGCGGATAGTGAGAATATTTTATTAATTATCAAACTTTTTGGTGGTAATGACGGTCTTAATATGATTGTACCCGTCAATCAATATGATGCTTACGCCAATAACAGACCTACTATAAAAATACCTAAAAACAACTTACTTAACCTTACTGATGAGTATGCTATTCCTGACTTTATGAGTAGTCTGGATCCCATGTGGAAAGAAGGTAAAATGAAAGTTGTTCACAGTGTTGGTTATGACAACCAATCAAAATCTCATTTTAAAGGATCTGATCTATGGGCCTCTGCAGAAATTGATTCAAATATTCAGGAAACAGGTTGGCTAGGTCGATATTATGACAATATTTATACTGACTACGTCCTTAACCCTCCAGAATCTCCAGTAGCTATTCAGATAGGAAGTACACGTAATATTACTTTTGATGGAGAAGAACATAAGTATAGTTATGCCGTTGCTAATATCTCCAGTTTACAAAATATCGCACAGACAGGTAAAGTTTACCAATCAGATAATATCCCTGATTGCGAATATGGTGACAATGTTTCATTTTTAAGAAACACATACAATAGTTCGTATAATTATGCTGGCAAAATACATGATGCCTATAATCGGTCTTCTGATTATACAGGAGGTGTAGGAGGATATCCTGCCAGTACTCCAGCCTATGGAAAACTGGGAGAAAGTTTAAATATAATCGCTCGTTTAATTAAAGGTAATTTAGGCACCAAGATATATATGGTCACATTAAGTGGATTTGATACTCACGCGACACAATTTGACACCCATCAGGGCTTATTAACTAATATATCAGAAACTATTTCTTATTTTCATGAAGATTTAACGGATGCTGGCTATGGAGATAAAATTTTAACCATGGCACAATCTGAATTTGGAAGGCGTGTAGCAGAAAATGGATCTAAAGGAACTGATCACGGTGCCGCTGGTCCGATACTGTTTTTTGGAGAAAGCTTGCAAGGCAGTGGTTTTGTGGGTGAACACGCTGATTTAAATGATTTGGTCGCAGGAAATCTTAAACATCATACTGATTTCAGACAAGTATATTCGAGTATTCTAAAAAACTGGATGTGTGTAGATGCTTCTGTAGTCAATGCCACAGTCCTGGGCAGTGAATATGAAGATTTAAATTTAGGGTTTGCTTGTGAGACTGAAACGGAGACAGAGGTACCTCCCGTTCCTCCGATTCCTCCAAATGAAGGTGAGGGTGTTCCAGATAGTGTTGTAACCTTTGAAACTTATGTTTCATTTGAAGGAGATGATACAATCATAACATTACAATCCAATACCACGCAACATATCACTGTAACCCTTTATGACATAAAAGGACAACGCTTAGGAGTTATAGAAAACAGTATATTATACGCAGGGGTTAAGAAAATAAACGTGAAACAAAAAAACCCAAGTTTAGCCGCTGGTCTATATATTTTTAAAGCACAGAGTAATTATGACGCCGTGAGTAAAAAGATTTTAATTCAATAGTTCTGTATGAATTACATTTAACGAACCATCTCGACCCAAGAGTATGAGGTGTCAACAACAAGACCGCTTCGCTACAAGAATCAGGAAACAAAACTATTATATCCTGATTTCTGATTCTATTAGTTACACTCGAGATAGAGCATCTAGGATTTCTATTGATTAAAAAGGTATTTGTTTTATATCTGCTAAATTGTGAAATTAGAATTATCATTTCAAAAATATAATTCGATACTTATTCAAAACTTTAGACCATACATCTGTTTTTTCTTACAAACCTAGCTTCGATTGAAAAACAACTCCACAAATTGAAAGATACTTACAGACTTCGTATCTTTGCACGCTTAAAACGGCAGCATTATGCAATTATCAGAACAAGAATTGGTACGAAGAGAAAAATTAAAATCGCTTCGTGATTTAGGTATCAATCCATATCCAGCAGCATTATTTCCTGTGGACCACACATCAACAGATATAAAACAGCAGTATACAGAAGGAAAAAAGGTAGTGCTGGCAGGAAGATTAATGTCCAGAAGGATTCAGGGTAAAGCTTCTTTTGCAGAGCTACAAGATGCTAATGGTCGTATACAGGTTTATTTTAACAGAGATGAAATCTGTACGGGAGATGATAAAACACAGTATAATGAAGTGTATAAAAAGCTACTGGACATAGGAGATTTTATAGGTATAGAAGGTGAGTTATTTACTACTCAGGTAGGAGAGAAAACAGTAATGGTCAAAAAATTTACTTTATTAAGTAAAACATTAAAACCACTACCTCAACCCAGAACTGATGCAGACGGAAAAGTGTATGACGCGTTTACGGACCCAGAATTACGATACCGTCAGCGATATGTGGATCTAGTAGTAAACCCGTTTGTTAAAGAAGTTTTTGTGAAAAGAACAAAACTTTTTAATGCCATGCGCGAGTTTTTTAATTCTAAAGGATATTTTGAAGTAGAAACTCCTATTCTTCAGCCAATTCCCGGAGGTGCGTCTGCACGACCTTTTATAACACATCACAATTCATTGGATATACCTTTATATATGCGTATTGCAAATGAGTTATATCTAAAAAGGTTAATCGTTGGTGGTTTTGATGGCGTATATGAGTTTTCCAAAAATTTCAGGAATGAAGGAATGGACCGGACACATAATCCAGAATTTACAGCCATGGAAATTTATGTCGCTTATAAAGATTATAACTGGATGATGGAATTTACCGAAAATTTGGTAGAACATTGTGCTATAGCAGTAAATGATACTACAGATGCTACCTTTGGAGAACATCATATCAATTTTAAAGCTCCTTATGCCCGTGTAACAATGACTGATTCTATTAAACACTTTACAGGTTTTGATATTACAAACAAGTCTGAGGATGAGATTAGAGAAGCCGCAAGAGGTATGGGCATTGAGGTTGATGCTACCATGGGAAAAGGAAAACTAATTGATGAAATCTTTGGTGAAAAATGTGAAGGAAACTATATTCAGCCTACTTTTATTACTGATTACCCTAAAGAGATGAGTCCTTTATGCAAGGAGCATAGAGATAATCCTGAGCTTACAGAGCGTTTTGAACTGATGGTCTGCGGTAAAGAGATTGCGAATGCATATTCTGAGCTCAACGATCCTATTGATCAGCGTGAGCGTTTTGAAGAACAACTGAAACTTGGTAAAAAAGGAGATGATGAGGCTATGTTTATTGATCAGGATTTTATCAGAGCATTAGAATATGGTATGCCTCCTACCTCTGGAATGGGAATTGGAATGGATCGTCTTATTATGTACCTTACTAATAATCAATCGATACAAGAAGTATTATTCTTCCCTCAGATGAGACCAGAAAAAAAGGCTGTTGAACTTAATGATAATGAAAAAGTGATTTTTGACATTATTAAGAAAGAAAATAGTATGGTATTGTCTGATCTTAAAACCGCATCAGGGTTAAGTAATAAAGCCTGGGACAAAGGGATGAAAGGGTTGTCTAAATTGGGACTTACCAAAGTCACTAAAACAGCAAACGAATTGATTGTAGAAGTTACAGAATAACTTACAATAAATATTACTACAATAATTAAAATAAACGGTGTGCTTTAGGTAAACCGTTTTTTTTATTTTTTAATATATATATCATGAAATCAAAATACATATCAGTATTCTTCTTTTTCTCTTTCGTATTAGTGTTTGCTCAGAAAAATAAACTTGTAGAAGAATACTTAAGTGTTTACTATATCAAATTACCAACGAATCCCATTCTTGATGAAAACAAAAGAACATACGCTACAAACAATGAATCTATAAAAGTTAATGGTTTTTCTAAAACAACCTCAAATGGATCTTTAACTTTTGATTTCATTTTTAATGAACCTTATACTCCGGAAAGCAGCGAAATTTATATACAGAAAGATGGTAAAATAGAGATAATAGATGCCTATGGAATGGTAAAACTAGTAGATGCCTACTGGTATGGTGTGGATTATACTTCATCTGCCTCTATAGTAATTCAAGATACGCGTATTGCAGAGACGACTAAAAATAATTATACAGAAGAAAGCACTTATGAAAGCCCCCTTTTTGATAACAGTAATAAAGCGCTAAATCATTACATCAGTAATCGAAATAGTATACAAGAACGTTATCGCACTCAACATTATCAAACCATAACCAGTACCATTAATAAAACGATCAGTAGTACCTATGGTTATGCACCTTATACTACTAAGTTTGAAATTTTTCTTCGCCCTGCCTCTAAAAGAAATCCTGAATACAAAAATTTTGAAGTAATAATGCCTAAGTTAAAAAGAACATTGGCAAAGATGAAATATAGCATGAATAGAACCAAGGAAGATGCGCAGGAAATTATTACGTATTTTGATAAGACAGCCGCTAGCTATCCAGATGATCAAATGAAGCCTATGAGATATGCCTGTTATTTTAACAATGCAAAAATTTATTACTTCCTTGATATGCCAGAAAAAACCCAAGAATATGCCAAAAAGCTAATCGACAATGGATATAATATAGAGGATGGACAAAAACTTGACAGTATTTCACGGGTTTTACTTAACGATTTTGAGGTTAATAAAACAAGATCCAGACACCCCAAGATACCTATAGAAAGTACTCATAGAGTTAGTAACAGACGAGCCTTATATCAGCCGCCTATCAAAACAAGAAAAGCATATATAATCTCACAAGAAGATGATACCATTGCAGTAGAGATTAACCAAAAAGAAATTATTCGAATTGGGAAAACATTAAAAATCGTAAAATATGATGAAAATGGAAAACCTTTTGGGTCTAAAGTTATAGAAGCTTCAGAATGTAAAAAAGTTATCATAGAAAATGGAGCACACTTCAAAAATGTAAAATTTAAAGACTTAAAAAATAAATACACCTCTGTAGATGGATCATTAGATATAGGAGCTATTGCAACAACCCGATCTCAGCCAAAACTTTGTAAAATACTTTTTGAATCGAATGTTATAGGTTTATATCTTTATGAAAATGATCAACACATTATAATACCAGCTGGAAAAGAGAAAGGAAAATCTACACAATCTATGGATTATATTCTGGGATTTAAAGCAAAGCTTAAAACGTTAGCCGAAGCTTATCCGCAAGTGAAAGAAAATGTTAAAAATGACAGCTACCATAATACAGAAGAAGGCCTGTTAAACTTTTGTAAAGACCTCACTACTGCGTATGAGGCAAAAAATGAATAATAACCGAGTTGTATTCAATATTATTCATTTTCTCAATTGTAAATCCACTCATCTATAAAAAGTATATAACACTGATTAATTAGTTTGATCAACAAATGTTATTGGATATATTTAGTTATTCTACCCATGGACAATAGCACTCATATTTCTTTTCTCTACATCCAAAATCAATTCCTAATGTTATCTGATGAAAACCACCATTGTTAAAAGTCACAGGGTTTGATTGATATGAATAAGTATAAGCCACCATATATTTTCCAAAATTAACTCCCATAAAAGGTGTAATATAATTCAGATTCTGACTTTTTGACTCTGTACCATCCACAAATTCAATCGCATCCAGACTTGTTCTATATGATACTCCTCCCCATAATTTTCCAAACTTCATAGTACCATAAGCTTTTAAATTGAAATCCACATTAGATTGCTTAATCCCTTCTCTGTATGAGTACAAAATTGATGGTTCAAAAGACCAGGTTTTTCCTGGTCTGGCAATTACATAACCTAGAGAAACCAGTAGATTTCTAAGATTTGTACTTGCTTGTAAATCACTATTAACTCCTGAGTTATCAAGTAAATTCTTTAAAGTAACATGGGTATAAAAATTATACAAATTATAAGAAAGACCTATATCCATATTAAATTCACTGGAACTTACAGCTCTGGAAGAGATCAAAGCATCTCCATTTGCTACAAAAGTACTTTGGTCTAAGCGATATTGAATCACACCTGCACTCAGTCCAAAAGACAATTGATTTAAATCAGATTCACTTCTGGAAAACATAAGATGATGCGCATACGTAGCGTAACCTCCTGTTTGCGAATAATAACCATTTTTATCATTATATAGAATTGCTCCAATTCCGGATTGATCTCCTACTCTCGTATTATATGCTGCTGTAAAAAGACCCGGAGCATCTTCCTGACCTACCCAATTCCTGCGACCTGTAATTCTTATTTGAGAGCAATTAGAAGCTCCTGCCATTGATGGATGTAATAAATAATAATTATCTGTTAGATAATCTGAATATACAGGCAAGCCTTCTTGTGCCATTGTCATTTTAGTGAATATGACCACAAACACAATAATAAAGGCGTTTTTAAAATTCATAAGTTTTAATTTTTTTTGTTGAATAAGATATCGTGATATATTATCGTACAAGACTAAAATGACCTCTATATGCCTCAGAGCCATCTTCTAGTGTAGCAGCAAACCAATAATCAGATGATGGTAGGTCTCTCCCATTATAAGTACCATCCCACCCCTTGCCGTCTGGTGATAATTGCGCAAGAAGTTTTCCATATTTATCAAATAAAAATATAGACATATCTGGTAACTCCTCATCAGCAATAACATTCCAGAAATCATTAGCACCATCATTGTTTGGAGTAAAGAATTTAGGAAAACCAATGACAAATATTTCTTTTGATATAGAACTACACCCATATATATCAGATACAGTAACTGTATGTAGACCCAGCGAAACATCTGCAAAAACATTATTTTCCTGAAAAACACCTCCATCTAAGCTATATTCATATGCTCCAGAACCATCTACAGTAGCTATAATATTATTATTTTCTGCAAATGTCCCATTAGATAAGGCTAACGTTAATTCTTGCGTTTCTAGAGCAGGTATCAAATTGACCATAACTTCTGCTATACCAGCCGGACAACTTCCTAAGGCAGGTAAGGTATAGGTATACAAACCTTCTAGGTGTAAAGAAGGATCAAAGGTTCCTAAAGAACCATTAGTTAATCCACTTGGTCCGGTCCATACGCCTTGTGTATTATTTACTAGACTAAATTGATCAAATAAATTAATAGTGATTACATCGCCCTCACAGATATCCATAGTTAGCAGAGGCTCTGTAATTTGTAGATATTCTTCCCTAAAATCAACATCCACACCGGGATTTTGGTTATCCGGTAAATCCGTGGGTAGTTCTCCTCCGTCAATAGGATTTGTTTTAGCAGTAGTCATAGTAAGTGTAATACGATCGAATACCTCATCTAATCCATCATTATCTGTATCCATTGCTGTAATTACTTCTATATCTGCTATACCATCCTGATTAATATCATAAGCTTCTATAGTATCACTGAAACAGTCATTATCTGAGTTATTGTCTATATAATCAGGGCTACCATCTGCATCAGTATCTACAGGTTCGATAGCAGAAGCTCCCTGATATATATCGTCTACACCATTCATATCAGAATCAACACCACTTGGAGGGATATATCCATTTGTAGATTGACCTTCTATAATATCCTGAATTCCATCAGCATCAGCATCAATATCTATATAATCAGGCAATAAATCAGCATCTGTATCAATCACATCAAACCCTCCACCCGCAGCTATTGGAATTCCGTCTACAGAGACAGCACCATCTACTATTCCATCATTATCAAGATCCAGATCGCTATGACCTACCTCTACTACATCATAGATACCATCGTTATCACTATCTAAATCAAAACAGTCTAAAATACCATCCTGATCAGAATCTCTCGCTGTTGCCAGAGGACACTCTATACTATCTAAAATACCATCATCATCACTATCCAAATCCTGAGCAGCATCACAGGCATCCGAAGTACCATTTGTATTCTGATCCGGTCCTGACTCTATATAGTCATCTACCATATTCATATCACTATCTGCAGGTGGTGTATAAGGTGCAGTGATTACTAATCCATTTTGATTAACAATCGTTGAGAAATCAATTGGATCCTCGCCATAAACACCTGTATCCCCTCCATCCGCATCTGTTGCAAAATAAGCCTCATTAGCATCACTACATAAATCATTATCACTATCCAGATTTAAATAATCAGGTATGCCGGTAGTTGTTGTTAAAGGTGTTAACCCACCAGCTGCTGCACGTGGTACCCCATTAGCATCTACATCTCTAACTAAAGCTCCATCAACCATACCATCTCCATCCACATCCAGATGACCATATCCTGCTTCTACAATATCATAAATACCATCGTTATCGCTATCCAGATCCAGATAGTTAGGCACTAAATCTTTATCAAAATCACATTCTAAAGGTGCAAATCGAATATTATCAATTCCGATATCATTTCCCGTATTGGTGGCTCCACCTACCTGTTGATTAGTAATTCTTAAAGTTAATAACGTATTTGCAGTTACCGTTAATGGTAGTTCTAGTCTTCTCCATATATCATCATTAGCAACACCAATGATATCAGATGTGGTCTCGAAGATAGGAGGTGATCCTAATGGAGCATTCTGATCAATGATCTGTAAATCTAATTTTGGAGCAAACTCACAAAAACCGGCTCCAACCCCTGGTCTATCGCATAAACCTGCAATATCAATCCTAAAATTATACGGTATATTACCAACAATAGGAATATCAGTAAGTTCATATAATACTTCATCAATAAAATTATCTTTAATATTGACGGCCAGATATCTTCCTTCATTAGTACCTGCTCCATCAATATGTGGTGTTGGATTAATATCGGTAGCCATAAACCAAATATCAAAACTATCAGAATTAAAAATTGTTAATGAGTTCGCTACTGTATATTGTCCGTCATCAGGCCAGGAAGTGATAAAATTATGCCCTATAATATTCTCATCTGCAATAAAAGTATTCCCTGTTCCAAAATGTATGTCCTTGACCGGTCTTGATTCTGTTAAATCACTGGGTGCACAACTGTCATTTTCATCACTATCTAAAATCCCATCATTGTCATCATCCAGATCTCTGTCATTATCAACCCCATCGTTATCAAAATCATTATCAAAGCATTCTTTTACCTCGATAATTGCTTCTCCATCATTACAAGGAGCATTTCCTGTCACAAGATATTTATATTCACCTACAGCATCTGTCCCTACTACAAAAGTACCAAGATGACCATTTGCTAATGGAGGAGACCAAGTTCCTGTATCATCAATATCGACTCCTTTCAGCGAATCAAATAAATTAATTGTACCAGTTTTATTACATAATAAAAGATCAGATGAAAAACCAGGATTAGGAGAGTTTTCGACGACTATTTCAATGGTTTGTACTAAAGTAGCATCTCCTCCAAACACTTCAACCTGAATCATAGATGTTTGAGTAAGCGCATATTCGTCTATTAAGATGACATAAGTACCTTCATCACCAACAGCACTTTTTATAAATTGACTATTGGTGGTATTCGTCCAATTATATGTGTATGTTCTTCCGGATTGAGGATTCATTACTTCTGCCTGAATTTGAATCGGACTCCCTGAGCAAAGCGCAGGAATTGCACCGTCCTTAATTGTTAATTGAACAGATTGCGAAAATAAACTCTGACAAAAAAATAGCAAAAAGAAAAATGACGTAGGTAAAAGAGTGTTTTTTGAGTTCATGGTTAGTTGGTTAAGCCCTTAAAGGACATCTTACACATTGGGGGGAGGAAAGAGGTAAGATATCTTTTTACAAATGATAAAAAACATACAACGTTTGGTTGACCAATTTTATTTTTGCTTATATTAACTATTCGTTAGAATACTAAAATAATCGTTAACAGTATTTTCACTAAATAAAAACATTGTTTATCAAAATTTTATAATCTCGTCATATGAAAACCACAGTATCTTTCTTCAACTTTTCATTATAGAAACCAATACATAAATTTTCATTTTTCTTACATTGTAAGAAAAAGCTTTCCTATTGAATACTAAACAAAAAATTCTAAGCTATTTTTTAAACTAATTATACCGCAATTGTAAATACGTTAATCGTATATATAGATTCTAAAGTATTTACTATCCTTACAGATACTGTTCAATTCATTAGTATATTAAGGGAATTATGATTAATACTCCGTAACTTCTTTAAGGTTAATCTGTAATTCTTTTTGAGAAAAACAATAATCCCTTATATTTGAATGCATTAAAACTAAACGCCATGCCACATATTAGTGACGAAGAACTGTTAGATTATAAAGTTCAAATTGAAGACGCAAAAGAAGAAAAGCGAGTAACCGACTATGCTCACACCAAAAAAATCAGAGACGAAAAGGAAAATACAAAGAAATTTAAAATCGCCACCATTATCCTTGGGATCATTGCATTAATAGGAATTGCAGGAACTATTTACTTTATGAATTTTTATGTGTCTGACAATTTGATTGAAATTAGCAAAGCCAATGCTCAGAAAAAAGTTTTACAAGATAAAATCAACACATTAGAGGAAGATCTTAAAACTATGGCCATGAATCAGGAGATTAATGAATCGGCTGCACTCGCTGAGCAAAACAGAGCATCTTTATCTGATGAGATTATTTATGCGGTACAGGTTGGAGCTTTTCAGAAAAAAGATTTATCCATGTATTCTGATAAATTTGTCAATTTTAAAGAAATTAAAGATGGGAATTTTAACAAATATGCCTTAGGTAATTTTGCATCCCTATCAGAAGCAAAAGAATTTCGTAAAGAGCTTGTTCGATTAGGTTTTAGAAATGCATTTATCGCTTCTTATCAAAACGGCGAACGCTTAAAAATTGAAGAGGCCTGGTAAGGAGGTAAAGGCAACAAAAAAGCAAACTAACTCCTTACCTAAAAAGATAATTAGTAAGCTTAAGCAACATTCTAAAGATTAAAAACAAAAAACTCCCTATTGCGCTTTGGCATTAGGGAGTTTCAATTAACTAACTACTAATCTAACGAAAAATTATCTATTCACAATAACATAACTTCTTCCGGATCTCTTATAATATACACCCTTGTATTTATATAATTGTACTCCTCTAACTTTTACTACTTTATAGCCTCTTGGCAACGTATTTATCCTTACCCCAACCGGAGCAGCAATACTTACATATCTATTATTTCTCAAAACATACCAGACTCCATTATTTCTGTAATATCTTTTATTTTTATAAACTACAAGTTTTGGTTTATTAATATTTCTGATCTCCAAAGAGTTCTCCATATCCGGAGTAACTGTTGCCGCTGTTGTTGTATGTATTGTCATAAAAGTGAAAATAGATGCCAACACGAATACTGTTTTAAATATTGTTTTCATAATCTTACTTTTTAATGTTTACACTACTATGACAGTAATTATATCAAAAGGTTTAATTATTAATTTTTATTTATGTGTAAAATCACTTTTCTACATACTTCTGGATAGAGATTTCATTGATGAAGACATCTTTTAAAACAGCTTCCCCTTCTTTTATATAGACTAAAGCATATACATTATCAGGCAGACTATCTCTTACTGCCTCAGTATAAGCCAGCTCTGCGTCATATGCTTTGGTTTCTTCCATATAAAATTTATTAAATGGCAATTGAAATCGGACCCTATCCTGATAAGACGCAGTCACTTTTGCTATTACATACTCTTTTTCATTATCTAACAACTCTTTACTAACCTTTTTTACTGTAGCAAAATCTTTAGTATCTTTCTCCAAATACACATAGATATCATCCCCTCTTACATATGTAGAATCTGATGTAGAAAATGAATTTATATCAAAATCTAATGTTATATACTTACCTCTATATGGATCTGTAGGATCAATAGGTCTGGTTTTAAAATGATACTTGGTTCCTAACGATAATGTATCTTCGCTATCCTTAACCATTTGGGCAGGCACAAAAATCTGAACAAGTGCTACTACTACAAATAACACAAATATATAAGTCGTTTTCATCTCTTTAGTTTTTATTTTTTTGTCTTTTTAACATCATATAATTAGTTATAAAAAAACCTGTTCCTACAACTACAAATAATATTCCTCGTACTACAAAACTCATATCAGTATCAAAAAACCTACAGATAATCAATACAGAAATGATGAGTAGTCCATAATTAAGAATTCCAAAATTAAAAGTATCAGTACCTATTTTAATAACACTAATACCTAAAGCAAATACGAGTATATTCATAAGAGTTACAGACACTATTACTCTATCTGCAAAAAGAAAGAACAGTATTCCAAATATGAGGTATGAAAACTGAAATAAATTGACCGATTTAATGCTGGTTTTAAAGATATTATACCCTATCAGGAGACTATTAAAAACTCCAAGTATACAAATCACATAAAACTCCAAAGAATCATATTGCCATTCTGTAAGTTCCTCCCAATACCATCTAAATGTAAATGTCATACATAGCAATACTACACCCAGTGAACCTAACACCAAAAGACCATTTCTCAATGTTCTTGTTGTATTAAAAACCGGCAATCTGCCTATTGTATAAAACAACCCAAATAAGCCAACATACATAACAAATCCCAATACCTCATTGCTTTCTATAAAAGTCCCTAATGTTATGATTAAACTGATAGGTAACAACCAATTAAAAATAGAGACCACATTACTTGAACTGTTATTTTTTAACTGCATCCAATAATGAGGTAAGACAGCAAAAAACAACGCCAAATAAGCCCAGGGGATTTTATCATTACGATAATTCCAATATCCAACTGTTGTCGCATAATTAGTACTTAAAATAAGAATAAGTAATGCCACAGCATGAGATCTTAATAAATATATAAGAGGCAAACACAATACAATCCACGTGAGCAAAAAAGAATCCAGATCCCCTATAATATTGTAAATCTGACTCACTAAAGCGATACTAGCTCCTACTACAAAAAACAAAAAAGTTCCTGAAGCTTCTTTCCATGCTTTACTTTTATTTTTTAAAATCGAAAAACCAGCAAAAAACTGCCCAATTAGTAATGGGACAAATGCTAAAATTGTTTTTGTTGTTCTCGAAAAATGATCCCAATTATGTGCCAGCATTAAAATAATACCAGACCCAATCAGTAATCCTCCAAAAATTCCAAAAATAATAAAGAGCCTATTGGTTCCTGAAGTATTTTTATCTCTATAATATTGCGATATTTTCTCTGAAATCTCAGAGGAAATAACCTGGTCTTTAACCAAGTTTTCTAATTCTTTAGTAAATTTTGAACTCATAATAATATTTTTTATACCCAATCAAAAAATAACTGATTGCTACTTTTTTAGTGTTTCTATAATTAAACTCTTTTTTTTAAAAGCATTCAATACAACGTAAAATCCAATTCCTGCAATAATATGTTTTAATGAATTTCTTTTTGTACAGATAATACATTTAATTACTCAAAGAAAAAGTTCTTTTATAAGTACGGTTCAAATAAGTGATCCCTACAAAATAGATTGCAATACAAAGAGGAACACTTTTCATTAGTATTGTTTCTATATTGTTTATTGAAAAATAATCTCCGTTTAAAACTATCCACGTTACTAAAACGTATAGGGCTACAACACTCCAATAAATAATTAACCCTTTTCTTACAACAGTATGATGTTTTTTCCAGTAAATAAAAAAACATATTCCTGTAAGTAGCTGAACAATTCCTAGAGCAAATTGCCACATATAACCGGTTATAGCCTCCGTCCTATTGACATGATCGAAATACGATTTGGATTGAAAAAATAAAACAACTATCAAGAAGATAGCATTTAATATGAATAATAAATTTTTCATTTATAAATTTTTATATTGATTATCGTAAATTTTGATTATTTATTGATTTATAAAAAAGCAGCTGCAACTACAGCTGCTTTCTCTAATCATCAAAACAAGAGGCTATTTATGATAGCCCCTTCTTCTGATTATTCCTCTTCTTTACTTTCAATAAAGTTTTTATCTCTGGTATTTTTTTGTACAGCAATCGCTGAGAATAAACTAAGCGTAAAAGACATCCCATAAAACCCTTTCTCACTCAGTCCCAATTCTGCATTCCATAATCCAATAACTAATAAAACAACAGATGCCAATGCTGCAAACCAACTGATCCCATAATAAATTTCTGTTACCTTAAGTCCTTCTAATTTATCTCTTACATTTTTTTGTACAGATACTGCAGCAAATAAACCAAATAGAAGAATTGTAAAATAATATCCTTTTTCATTTAGCATCATTTCTGCATTCCATAATCCCGCACAAAAAGATACCATTCCCGCAAATAAGGCTACCCAAGAAGCTCCTATAAAAGCGGGAGTAGGCTTTTGATCATATACTTTTTTTTCTTTATCAATGGCAAGGTCTTTACTCACCTCTTCGTTTACTTCATTACTAAATTTATATTCCATAATAATTGTTTTTGATGATTAATTAATTATTGAACTCGTTCGTTTGAACAGGACAAATTTGCATCGATTATTTCAGCATACAAATTCATTTTTTATAAAAAACTTACGATATAAAATATTTAAAAATTAGTTTATTCTAATATTTACAGTACTTTTATGATAAATAACTTATGATATAATGAATACAATATCTCACATGATTGCTACATTATCCGATGAAGAAAAAAAAAGTTTTATCTCCCAATTAAAGCAAAAGAACAAAAGGAGAGATACTAAAAACATTCAATTATTTAAGTTATTAGAGACACACCCAGAAAGAAAGAACATTGATATATTAATCTATGGAAAAAAATCCAAGGGTGCTTTTCATGCTCTTTGTAAGCGATTGTCTGATAGCTTGATTGATTTTATTGCTACAAAAAGTTTTGATGGGGAGAAATCAGAAGAAATGGAAATTCTTAAACTTCTTCTGGCAAGTAGAATTTTCTTTGAACAGAAACAATATAAGATTGCGTTTAAAACTTTAAAGAAAGCAGAATCAAGAGCTAAGAATGATGAGTTTTTCGGAATATTAAACGAAATTTATTATACACGTATTCAATATGCACATCTGGATCAAAAAACTTCTCTGGATAGTCTAATCCAGGATTTTAGAATTAATAAAAAAGCATTTCAACAGGAAGAAAATCTAAATTTATTTTATGCAAATATTCAGGATAAACTGACTTATAAAAAAGCTGATATCACCCAGACTATACAAGAATCCCTATCAAGGTTTGATATATCCGTTAATACTGGTCTCACCTTCAGATCTCTTTATAAAATATTAGAAATTAATAATCAAGCCGCTAATGTAACGCAGAATTTTTATTCGATACTTCCTTTTATTGAAAAGGTAAACAAACAATTAGAAGCAAAAGAACGACATACAGAAAAGCACCTTTTTTATCAAATCCAGATTATATACTATGTTGCAAATTCTTATTTCCGGAATAAAAACTTTAAAACATCCCAATGGTATCTGGACCGTATGGAGAAACAAATGCACGCGCAAAAAGACAAGTATCACAAAAGATTCTTTCCACAATTACTTTTATTAAAAATTCTGAACCTTAACTATAGTGGTAAAGCAGCAGATGCCATAAAAGCCCTGGAACAATTTGATTACTACAAATACAGACATCAGGTAGGTTATATCTTAGATCTTAAACTTAGCTTGGTTGTGTTCTATTTTCAACAAGCAAGATATAAAGAAGCTTTGAGCCTTTTTAAAGAATCACAGCATAGCGATAATTGGTATGCGGAAAATGCAGGGATTATATGGGTCATCAAAAAAAACCTAACAGAGATTTTATTGTATATGGAACTTGATCATATGGATCTGGTAGAATCGAGACTAAAAAGCTTTAGAAAAAAACATGGGACTTATTTAAAAAATAACAATGAACATCGTGTACTTGATTTCCTATCATTAGCCACTAAGTACTACTACAATACCCATACATTAAACACAGCGTCGTTTATGGAAAAAATTCTAACATCACTAGAGGTTAATAGTCCAGAGCAAGAAGATATTTTTGTGATGAGTTTCTACGCATGGTTAAAGGCTCGAGTACTAAATGCTAATTTATATGAAACAACATTACAAGTTGTAAATCAATCTAAAGCTTTTACTATATCTGATTAAGATCACTCCAATCAGAAAATCAATACTTCAATTTTACAAATTGTTCATTAAACCATAAAACCAACAAGATGGGTAACATCCATTGATGATAAATTAAATACCGACCTATGCTATGCTGCACCAGGCAAATGATCAATATATTGCTAAAAGTCAACAACATCAAAAAACAAGAAAAAAGAGCAAGGTTATTGTTATACTTCCTCCATATATACATCGAAAACAGCAGTACTAATAAACAAAGCCAGATCATATAAAAACCTCCGAAAGCATGCTCTACATTTTTGTAATATAGGTCTACACATTTCCAAAAATTATCTAATAATAATGGCATCCACATGGTCATTAGAAATTTATCATTCTTTATTAATGAATCTATAGAATCAGGATCATCAGGAAATAAGTATACTCTTCCTTTTTTAGAAAGTATCTCGTAAGAGATAAAAATATAATTATAATCAAATGCATGAAATACATTATCATTAGAAGGAATATAAAAATCATCCAGCAATTGCATATTCACCGCCTCCTGATACACATATTGATAATAATTCTGAGTTTTTGTATCCTTATACAACTTATAATCATCTGCGTCTGCCACAAATAAAGGCATAATCATTACCTGAAGTCCTGTACTGGAAATATTGACATACCGATCATGTACTAAATAATTAAATGATTTCTGGGTAAAAGAAACAACTAAAGGCACTATCATAATTGCCAAAACAAGAAAACCAAATAGCTTATGCTTTTTAGTCATAATCCAAAAATATCCTAATACCAATAAAAAGACCGGGAGTGCAAATAAGAATTGCGTTCTTACTAATATAATTGTAACCAATGCAAGAATAAATAAGATAAAAAAGGCTTTCTTTTTCTTAAAAACACCTTGAATAAAAAAAGCAATCACTACTAAGAAAAGTGGATATGCCAATCCTTGTGTAACTATTCTATTTACAATTAAATATTCTGGAATAAGAATGGGAGCTAATAAAATGATATCTACCAGAACCAATAATCTTTTATTGATTCTAAAATTTTCGTCTAACACCTTACTAAAATACCAACAAGACAAAAAGCATATAAAACCCTGCGCAACTAGTACATAAGTGAAATAATTTTCTTCTCCAAACACTTTTCTAAAAACAAACAAAAAAGTCCCATATCCAGGAGGTGTGATAACAGACAGCCCAACATAGCTCAGCGTATCTGGTTCTGTCACTACGCCTATAAAAAATATTACAATAGTAAAAAAAAGATATACTATAATCCTCGACAAGTAATTAAACGTAAAGATTTTCATAGGATTCATCGGTATAAATAGTTAATCAGATATACTACTCCAATCTTGTATTCAAATTTTATAAATTTTTAGCTATTGCTGATACTGCTTCTATAGTAATGTCCAAATCTTTATAGGTTAAAGCATCTGTAATAAACCAAGTCTCAAAAGCACTGGGGGCAATATATATTCCTCTGGACAGCATTCCATGAAAGAATTTTTTAAATCTTTCATTATTACCCTTTGCAGCACTTTCAAAATCTATTACAGGATCTTCAGAAAAATGTACCGAGATCATAGACCCCAACCTATTAATGGTATGCTTCACATTATTTTCAGTCAATACCCTTGACATTCCTTCATGTAAATATTTAGTTTTCTTTTGGATACTTGAAAAGATCTCTGGATTCTCATTTAATTCTGTAAGCATTGCTAATCCTGCAGCCATCGCTAATGGATTACCACTTAAGGTTCCTGCCTGATATACCGGACCCAGAGGTGCCAGATGATCCATAATTTCAGATCGTGCAGCAAAGGCACCTACAGGAAGACCACCACCTATTACCTTACCAAAAGTAATGATATCTGCAGCAACTCCTAATAATTCCTGCACACCACCTTTTGCTAATCTAAATCCGGTCATTACCTCATCAAACACAAGTAATATCCCGTGAGCATCACATAATGTACGTAAGCCCTCCAGAAAACCAGCTACAGGGGGTATACATCCCATATTACCAGCTACTGGTTCGATAATAATGCAAGCGATTTCTCCCTTATTAGCTTCTACCAATTGTTTCACCTGAGCTAAATCATTATAGACTGCCAATAAGGTATCCTTTGCAGTACCTGTTGTAACTCCGGGACTATTAGGACTCCCAAAAGTTACTGCTCCACTACCAGCCTGTATCAAAAAGGAATCACTATGTCCGTGATAACATCCTACGAATTTAATAATCTTATCTTTCTTGGTAAATCCACGTGCTAGCCTAACAGCACTCATACATGCTTCTGTACCAGAATTTACAAATCGTATTTTATCTATATTAGGCACCATAGAAATAGCCAACGCTGCAATCTGCGTTTCTATCTCTGTGGGCATACCAAAACTGGTTCCTTTTTTTGCCTTTTCTATAACTGCATTTACAACTGGAGGAAACGCATGACCCAAGATCATAGGACCCCATGAATTAATATAATCAATCAATCGATTGCCATCCTCATCATATAAATATGCCCCTTTAGCTTCTTTTACAAATATCGGATCTCCGCCAACTGCCTTAAATGCGCGAACAGGAGAATTAACACCTCCCGGAATTACTTTTTGTGCTTCTTCAAATAACGCACTACTTCTTTTATATATCATACAAAATTAAAATTCTTCAATATCATCATCAGGGGTTACTCTTAATACCTGACCAATAACAATCTTATTATCTGTTAAATTATTATATGTTTTAAGTTCTGAAACCTGAATACGATAGCGTTTTGAAATAGAATACAGTGTATCACCTTTCTTCACTACATGGCCAACATCTTCTGTTTTAACAGGTTCCAAAGGCGGTAACTTTTCAGAAGATACTACGACTATATCTTCTGACTTAGACACTATGGGTCTTTCTTCTAATTCTTCTTGATAATCTCCTTTTAAAACTTCTTTATCATAAGAGTATAGTTGATATCGCTCAATGATACTAATCAGTTTTTCGGGATATTTTTTATCAGTAGCATACCCGGCAGCACGCAATCCACGTGCCCAGGATTTATAATCACTTTTTTTGTACGTAAAAAGTTTAGCATATCGCTTTCTATTAGCAAGAAATAATGAATGATCTCTAAAAGAGTGACTTGCTTTGTCGTATTTTCTAAAACATTCTTGTGCAAGATCATCATCATGATATACCTTTTCTCCGGTCCAATTATGACACTTGATACCAAAATGGTTATTCGCTTTACTTGTAAGCTCTCCATATCCTGCACCTGATTCTAAAATCCCTTGTGCTAAGGTAATACTAGCAGGAATTCCATATGTATTCATTTCATTCTTTGCGATTGGAGCATATTCATAAATATAATTCTGAACCCTCTCTGCATATGGAGCTGTAACAGGTAATTTATTGGTTGTTTCTTTAGGGGTCTTTATTGTTTTCACCTCCTTCTCTACAATAGTCCGTTTTGGAGTAGATGTTTGTGTTTTTGGTGTATTATTTACAATCTTTTTACTTCCTCCACAAGAAATAAAAACTGCGGAAATACAAATTAATAACATTATTTTATTCATGCTCATATCAAATCTTTATAAGGGGGAGTTTTTGTTTTAGTAACCTCCTATTCATCCCTGTAATACCCTGTAGTCCTCCGGTATGAATGGCTAAAATACGAGTATTTTTCATAAAATATCCATTCCTGATCATATCAAAAACACCATACATCATCTTTCCCGTATACACAGGATCTAATATAATATTGTGTTCATCCCTAAATGTATTTATAAACTCTATTAGTTCCTGATTTATTTTACCATATCCACCAAAATTATAATTCTCTATTAACTCCCAATTTAAATTCTTAGTATACTGTACTATTTCTTTGGAAAGAAAACCTCCTTTTAAAGCTGGAAAACCTAGAATTTTTTGATTCTTATAACTACTATTAATAATACCAGCGATCGTACCTCCAGTACCAACCGGGCAACAAATAATATCAAAATCCATATCTGTAGTAGTCAGAATTTCTCCACACCCTCTGACTGCTAATTTATTTGTTCCTCCTTCGGGGATACAGTAAAATGATCCAAATTCGTTTTTTAACCTACTTAAGAATGATTGAGAATTTTTTTCACGATATTGAGTTCTGGTTACAAACTTAAATTGCATACCATTATCTGATGCTAAACGCAACGTATCATTACTTTCCAATGTTTTAGCAATATCATTACCTAACTCATCTCCTCTAATGATACCAATTGTTTGTAATCCTACTATATTTCCGGCAGCAGCAGTAGCAGCAATATGATTACTATATGCTCCACCAAACGTAAGTATCCTATCAAAACCCTGTTTTTTAGCTTCCTTAATATTATATTTTAATTTTCTAAACTTATTTCCAGAAACCTCACGATGGATAAGATCCTCTCTTTTTATGCATAATGAAACAGAAGCATTTTTAAGAATAGTATGCGTGATCTCTCCATTTTTTGATTCGGCAAGAAAAGATGAAAAGAGTGACATAATAGTTATTAAAATGAATGTTGACAAAATTACAAAAATCAATCTGCCAAAAACTATTAAATTTCAATACATGAGTCCAACAAACCAAGTATTAAAAACAAAGTTTTGTTTTTAAATTTTCATGAAACTGATATTTTTATAGAAAACAAATATCAAAACAACCCATACTAAAAGAAAAAATCCCTCAAAGCACAGAGAATTTCAAAAATAAAAACTTTGATATGTGATGGTTAAACAGTATGAAAATTATGTTAAAAACCTAAAATACAGATACATAGACACGCAGTACCTAACATCATAAAACTAGATAATTAAATAATTGGGATTATAAATCTTTATTTTATGAATATCCTTCACTTTTTTAACATTTTTTTTGTAGGTTTATGTCTCAGATTAGAAACATACAATTAGCAATTAGAAGACTAATGATTCTAATCAAAACAGAAAATTATAACTGCTATAAAAAGCCAGTTAGTAAAATTTTGCTCCATCACTATTTTTAAAAGACCTATCTGATCAATATCGGATAGGTTTTTTACTTTTATTTTAATCAACATCTATTGTAAATCAATTTTTATTTTATGAAGATAACCAAAGTAAGTTATATGTATAAGTAGGCTCGTTTAACCTTAGCTGATACTTTTTACAGAAATATACTCGATCGATTTACGTGTACTTTTTGCAAATTTTCAACGAAACCAGCTTATTATTTACTTAAATAATACTTGATAAGCACAACTAAATAATTATATTAAATTTTGTTAAAATTAAGGATTTCGCAAAAAATATAAACACTTTATCCAATATTATTGTTTTTAGTCGTTTTTTTAATTATATTTTTATATAATATACTGATAATCAAATCAGATAAACGAGTATATTTACACTAAAAAAAAAGAATTAAGTTTTAATCCCCAAAAACACAAAATATTACTATGAAAAAAAATACCCCAACACTTTTACTGCTTTTATTTGCGATTATATGTATCAATTGCAGCTCTGATGATTCTATGGACGAAACCGATGAACCTACTGGCTCAACAGGAAGTACCGGTGAGACTGGAGTTACAGGAATAACAGGATCTACAGGAGTAACTGGCACGACGGGTACTACCGGTACAACAGGATCTACCGGAATGACAGGTGCTACAGGCACTACTGGCACCACTAGTACTGTTGTATGGAAAAACTGGTACCTATCTGTTCCTATTGATAGAGGAGATGGATCCGGGAAAGCAACTTCTATATACTATCAAGACATAGAAAATGACAATTTAACTACAGAACAGAAAGAATATTTTTATAAGAACGATGATGGGAGCTATACTTTCTATACAAAATTTACCGGGTTTACCACTTCTGGCGCATCTGAGATTAATGGGTCTAAATATTCCAGAACAGAATTAAGAGAATACTGGCAAGGAGAACAGGATACTGATGAAAATTGGTATATGGATGAAGGTTCTCATGAGATGGAATCCACCCTACAAGTAAATTATTGCGAAGGCAACGGACAAACCTATGTAGCTCAGATTCATGGAAAAAGTAGTCCTACATTATCTGGTTCTCCTGCAACCATAAAAGTGCAATGGAAAAACGGAGACATTGTGATAGAATATTATGTAAAACCAGATAATGGAGTATGGACAAGTCAATATGATGAGAAAATAACGATTGGTAAAGTTGATAGCGAAAAGTTCACCATTAAACTACTTATAGATGACGGCAAACTATCCTATGCATTGATTTGCGAAGCAAAAGGTATTGATCAAGAATATCAATTTCTTTATGACTATGCCACTAATGGATATAATTTTGATAATTATTTTAAAACAGGTAATTATTTTAAATGGAATTCAGATTACACAGCAGATGCAGAAGTAATATTATACGGTGTAAAAACCGATCATAAGTAAAATATTATTAATTGAGAACATAAAATCCTGTTAGACTTATCTCTGATAGGATTTTATATTTATAGATATTTTATAAAACTCCATAACTTTCTATGAGTAAGATACATTAATTCTTCTTCTCGCTCATATGCCTCTCGCTCAAAAGAAATATTACGATAGGCATCCTGAGAATTTTTATATTGCAACAATCTTACAAAATATTCAACAATGTAGAAAAAATAAAATGGTAGAATCAAGAGCTCTATCTGTTGTCTAAGATGAATTTTTTCATGATTAATAAAAGCTTTATCATCTTTAAGCCGATCATTCTTAACCACAATAAATGGCCAGAGTGCAATTCCTGCAAACCTTTTACCTATCAAATATTTGTTAACTACAACTGGCATTTCATGGCAAGATAGTACTTTTGTAATAATGAATAATCAAAAAAAAGCATCAAAGCCAGAAGAAGGTGATTATTACCTTACCCCAGAAGGGTATAAATGTTTTACAAAACAATACCATCTGAAAAGAGGATATTGTTGTGAGAGTGGTTGTAGACATTGTCCATACGGATATGATAAGAAAACAAACACATACACCTAGCTATATCATTAATGGTATAATTATTGTGGATTATTTATAAAAATAAATAGTATAAACTATATGCTATCAAAATGATTTCCAATCATGTAACAGGTAGCTAAACAAAACTCACGATTATGAAATTTTTCTCTCTTTTATCGCTAGTACTTATCATCTCATTAAGCTCATGCTCTAGTGTTCGTGTTGCTTCTGATTATGATCAAAAAGCCAATTTTGATGGTTACAAAAGTTATGCTTTTTATAAACCCGGAATCGATCAGGCCGAAATTAGTGATCTGGACAAAAAACGTATTTTACGAGCTATTGAAGCTGATATGACGGCTAAAGGTTTTATCAAATCTAATAATCCGGATGTACTTGTTAGTATTTTCACAAAAACAAAAGAAAACGTAAACATTTATCAAAATAACTTCGCATTTGGATATGGCTGGGGCTGGAACCCTTGGTTTTGGGGAGGTAACTTCAATAACAACTCGGTTTCCAGAGTGACTGAAGGTACATTATATATCGATCTTATTGATGCGACAAAAAAAGAATTAATTTGGCAAGGTATGGGAACCTCAGCATTGACTATGGATGTAGATCGAAAACAAGAAAAGATGAATGAAATTGTTACTGCAATTCTAGAAAAGTATCCTCCCCAGGATAGATAACATACATAAGAGCATTTTTATAATACAAAGATTGTGCAATAGACTTCTTTAAAAAGTATAGGTTTATTTTTTTATGTATTTTTATAAAAACCTAATCGTTATCGTCTATGCGCAATTTTCTCTTTGGTGTTCTGATTTCAGCTTTTGTTGTTATTTGTATCGCTTACTTTATAACTAATGCCAAAGACAGAGAAGCCCAAATGCAGTCCTCTGGTCTTATTGTGAATCAAATTAAAAATGTTGGAAAATTAATCGTAACAGAAGGACACTTTTCTGAGGTCATCACATATAGGGATGCAAAAAAGTATTATCTGGATATGTTAACGGCAGAAAAAAAAGCAATTGTTATTGTAAATGCTAGTGTAACTATATCTTATGATCTAAGCAAAATAGAGCATCATATTGATGAAACTACTAAAACACTGACAATTACACATATCCCGGAGGTTGAAGTCAATATCAATCCAGACATAAAATATCACGATCTGGAAGAAGATTTTTTTAATCAATTTACACCTCAGGATCATAATCTAATTCGCAAAGAGGTAACCCGCAAACTTAATGAAAAGATCAAAGCATCTTCATTACAAACGAATGCCGAAAACAGATTAATTAGTGAACTACAAAAAATATACATCCTCACTAATTCACTTGGCTGGAAATTAGTATATCACGGAAATACAATTACAGAATCCGAAGAATTGATTCTATAAAAAAATAAAACGACTGATTAATTTACCACAAAAAACGTACGCGTTATTCATTGATTTTTACAAGTAAAGGATTAAGCATTTTTGATGTTACCATTACTTTATCTCCTATACTAAGATTAGAAACTTCTGATTCTTCTGCCATCATTTTTATAACATTACCATTAATGAAAACTGATAATATGCAGACCACTTCTTCTTTTACAATCTTAACAACTTCTCCCATACACTGAAAAGTGCCGCTTAGTTGGTTATTGGTAAATAATGCTATTGGAGAACCTTGTTTACTAATTTTACCATCTTCTAAACAAATTAAATGATCTGCCATTTTTATAATTTCCCCAGCATCATGACTTACTAAAATAGTAGTAAGTTGGTATTGTTTATGTACTTTCAAAATATAATCCTGTAACTTTGTACGCATTTTTATATCTAATGCAGACAATGGCTCATCGAGCAATAAAATTTCTGGTCTTCTCACTAAGGCGCGAGCTAGTGCTACGCGTTGTTGTTGACCTCCGGATAAGGTTACTGGTTTCCTATCTTCTAATTTTTTTAGTTCTATAAGATCAATTAATTCATCAATAATACTCCTATCCTGTCCTTTCTCTAATGCGAATTCGAGGTTTTTTCTCACGGTCATATTGGGAAATAGAGCATACTCCTGAAAAACATATCCTATATTTCGTTGTTGTGGTGTATAATTAATTTTTTTTGCAGTATCTACCCATGTTGTATTATGGACACTAAGTTGTCCCTTATCCACAGAAAGTAACCCTGCTAATATACGCAATACAGAGGTTTTTCCTACTCCTGATGCTCCGTATAGTGCTACAAACTGACCTTTTTCAACTTGTAATTGAATATCAAGTTGTAGTTTTGTATCCGCAGCTTGTAATGTCTTATGAATTGTAGCGGCTATCATTTCCAAAAGCGTTTTATATAGTTACCATTCATTACATACACAGCTAATAATATACAAAAAGTAATTACAAATAAAACTAAGGCATGCTTATGAGCAGCGCCATAATTAAGTGCTTCTACCTCATCATAAATTGCAATAGAAACTACTTTTGTTTTATCAGGAATATTTCCCCCAATCATTAAAACGACTCCAAACTCTCCTACCGTATGAGCAAATGCTAAAACAATTCCGGTAAGTAATGAAGGCTTTATATTAGGCAACAATATATGAAACAATGTCTGTATTTTGGATTTTCCGAGCACATAGGACGCCTCTGATAATGAGACTGGTAAGCTAGAAAGACCTGACTGTATAGGATTCACCATAAATGGTAAACTGTAGATTACAGAGCCTATTACCAAACCAGAAAAAGAAAAAATGAGCTGTATCCCTAAGTATTCTTGTAACCATTGACCAAGTCCATTGCCCGGACTAAAGGTCGTTAGTAAATAAAACCCTAAAACTGTAGGTGGTAAAACTAAAGGCATACTTACTAAAGTTTTTACCACAGGCTTTATTCGGGATTGAGAGTAAGCCAACCAATATGCTAACGGAATAGCAATCACAAATAGAATAGTAGTAGTCACCATTGCTAATTTAGCAGTCAATATCATCGGTCCCCAATCCATCATATGGATACCATAATTTCATTCATTTGTACCATCGCAATAATCTCTTGATGCTTCTCCAGCATAAGTCGATCCACAGCCTCTGTGGCAAGTATAGAGATTACGTTTCCCGCTTTAGTATTAATTGTTAGTTTACTTAACAGCAATCCTTTTTCGATATCACTAATCACCCCCTCAATACCATTCTCTATACTAATCGCTTGCTGCTTATTAGTAGTAATAACAACTTCTGTTTCTTTAAACAATAACTTAATCATATTGTCTATTCGCAAATATGAAGCCGTATCCGGAGTTTCTGCAATAAGGATTTTCCATACGATATCCTCCTTAATTTGCACAGAAACAACAGCTAAGTTAGTACTAATCTGTATATCGCATATATGACCCTGGATTGCATTCATTATTCAGTCACTAAATATCCGAAATCTTCCAGTATTTCTCTCGCTTCTGAGGAAAAAAGAAAATCATAAAATTTCTCACTCCTTTTCATGTGTTCTTCTGTACTTTTTATTGCCACTACTCCTTGATCAATTGGACTATATGTGTTTTTATCTAATTCAACCCATACTCCTTTTCCTTTCATACGAGGTGACATCACAACGGATTTAGCCGTAAAACCAATTTCTGCAGACTTAGATATTATAAATTGATTGGTTTGCGCAATGCTTTCTCCGTACACTAACTTATCGATTACGCTATCATACATTCGAGCTTGTTGTAAAACTTGAACAGCTGCTTCTCCATAAGGAGCTGTTTTAGGGTTTGCCAATGCAATATGATGTATATTTCTATGCGTTAACTGTCTTATCGACGTGGGTACCTCTGTATCCACAGACCATAAGACAAGCTGTCCCAGTGCATATATCTTAGGAATATCTGCGGCAAGTCCGCTTTTATGAATTTCATTAGGATATTTCATATTTGCTGCTACAAAAATATCGTAAGGAGCTCCTTCTTTGATCTGTGCTGTCAGTTTACCGGACGAACCAATAACTAATGTACAAGACAAACCAGTTTTTTTCGTGAATGCCTTTGTTATTTCTTCGATAGCAAACTGCATATTCGCCGAAGTAGCAATGGTAATCACCTCCTTATCTTCTTGGTAACAGGAAGTGCATATTAAGAAAAGACTTAATAGAAACCCTATTATTTTTAACTGATTCATATTGATTGTTTTCTTCATTCGAAGATGATTACTGTATCAACAGGATTTCGCACTATGCAAAACTATACAAATAAATGGTTTCCTAAAATTATAAACAATTTGATACACATAATAATACTAAGTGGAAGGTTCTACTTAAATTTCATCATTTTACTGAATTATTTTACTAAAAACCTTAAAATCTAGTTGTTTTACTTACTAGACATAGATTACAAAGTTATAATTTCTCAGCATCCATTGCTTTTTCTGTAAACTGTAATGTTTCTCCATCTCCTGCTATGGTAATACTATCCATTTTCCATTTGACTTTTATCATATCTCCTGGTTTAAAATCATACTTTTTATTTTCAGACCATCCCCAACTATATATCAATGAGACATCCTTATCATTCTTTTTTCCTTCCATAAAAAAATAGTCATAATCGTCATTGTAAGATAAAAATTGAATTGTATCTGTATATTCTTTGTTTAACACAATAGTTTCATCTGGTCTTATATTGTTTTGAAAAATAGTTTTAACTTCATTTATCTCGCCTAATTCATTAATATGATAAAGGGTTGTGTCTATTTTTTTGACATCTCCATAAAAGCTGTCAATAGTAGTGATCAGGCGTTTTTTAATAATTGATTTTTTTCGAAACCAGCCTTCTGCTATCTCATCATAAGCGATCACTTTAGCATCAATTAATTTATTTTTTGAGTCATAAGTGATCAGGGTAGATTCTAATTCGTGATCTCCCCTATACGCATAAACAACAAATGTTTTAAATGTATCAGAAATAATAAGTTGATACCCAGGAATAAATACAAACACAGATCCTTCTTTACCTAATTCAGGATATATAGTGGCAAGTTGTAATTTTTTAATATCGTTAGCATTCAGTGCTCCTGTTTTTTTAATATTATCAAAATTTGTAGAATCAGCTACTGGCATCTTCATGAATGAAAATGATGACCATATATCATTAGAAGAATCATTTCCTACCATAAGCTTACCTTTATCTATACCATTAGAAGCTTTTAAAAATCCATCGAACACATATACGGTATCTTTGTTTTTATTCACACCAACCCATTCTCCCTTTAAGATAGTATTTCTATCGTTTATTTCTTCAAAAACTGCAGTGCGAACTACTAATTCTAATTTGGTACGATTCGGGAATTTACCTAAAATCCTGCCATTAGGTTCATCTCTGTAGTGTAAACCGGACTTGGCATTTACATAATATATCGAATCCGTACTTTCTTTTACAGTTTTGTTTTCTGAGACCGTTTTATCCGTTTTTTTATCAATCGTATTGCACCCCAATAACTGAACTAAAGCTAATAAGTATATAAAGTTTTTCATGATTGTTACTGTTGTTTAAATCCCGCTTAATATTTTCCAATATAAACATCTTTTGATTTATGGATAGTTAACATGCAATATTCGCCGCCTTCCATATTGTCATACAATTGTTATATGCCTATTTCAAAACGAGCTATTTATATGAGAAGAATATGTAGATAAACTATAATCAATAGTTGTTCTCTTTTTTAATTAGTTTTAGATTGTATTCTAATCGTCAGCAAAAATTAATAGTCATTTATGACATCTTACTAATAAATAATGTATTAACTATCAAGTTATTACTTTAATAAACTCACAACATCACCTCCTACCCATATTTTTAACCTGAATAATTTGCGCTGCAATACTGACCGCAATTTCTTCTGGAGTTTCACTTTTTATAGATAATCCAATAGGAGCAAAAACGTTATCCAATTCTTCTTGAGCAACCCCTTCTTTACACAAAACCTCCCACATCGTTTTTAGTTTTGCTGTACTTCCTAACACTCCAATAAATGCATATTTATTCTTAATTAATTTGCTTAAAATTAATTTGTCATCGATATAGGTGTTTGTCATAATTGCGACATAACTCCCATTTCCCTTATGCACATAGTCTTGTATCTGAGTATAGTCTATTACTATTTTTTGATGTGCAAAATTATTATTTTCCAGAGTGTTTAAGTCTTTTCTGTTATCAAAAACAACTATATAAAACCCAAGCTTCACCAATAATTCTGAAACTGCCACACCTACATGACCTCCACCTACAATGTATAAGGTTTCTCTAAAACCAAGATATTCTTCAAAAAACCAATCACTTTCTGACTCAATTTGATAATCAAATTGTTTGTCTAAACACTTATTAGAAAAAGAGAAAGAATCTGACCTCAAACATAGGGTTCCTTTTTCTCCATTTTGCAAACAAGCCAAAATATTCTGAATTACAGAAATATGACTGAAATCTAAACAATGAAAAGCTACTGTTTGTTCACCAGAACAAATCATACCGGAACCATTTTTTATATGCCCCTTATGAATTTGTTTTTTTATAAATGTTGCTGGATTTTTTTCTAATAACAATCGTTGCGCTTCTGCTACCAAAGAAAATTCCATCACACCACCGCCAATAGAACCAAAAATGAATTCATCCTGAGCAACAAGCATTTTAAAACCTTTTCTTCCAGGAGAACTTCCAATGTTTTCTATAACAGTTAAGACGTATACTTTTTGACCGTCCTGAAGTTTATGTAATAGATGTTGCCAAAAAATCATTGTTTCTTATTATCATCATTGTGGAGAAAGTATAAGGATGTAATCTCTTTAAAAAGTCTATACCTCACTTCATCCATATTGACAAGTTAATTAAAAAAAGTTTCGCTAAGCGCATAATAAACAGCCATGAATCCAGAAAATACAGCACTAGCCACAAACCTCCAATCTAAACGTACTTTATTCTGAATCAAATAATTCGCAATTATAGAAATAGGAATATTTACTAAAAACGACCAAAAAGCAACTAGTAACAACTGACTATTTATTTGCTCATACGCGCCAGCAAATAGTTTTATAAATACCAAATGCCTGAAAATCCATAATGGATTAAAATAGGCAATTGCTAATGCTGTTTTGGTTATTGTTTTTCTTATTCCATAAGATGTTTCGGTTTTTTTATCAATCCAAGCAAAATAATTTGGAATTTCGAGACTATATAAAATGGCTCCAACCAGAATCATCCCTAATATCCTATAAATAGAAAATTCATTTAATAACAACGCAGCGATGGTATCTCCTGCACTATAGATGACAGCGCCTCTAATTATATTTTGTTTAGTGTATTTCAGCTTGCTTACATTTAGATTTAGAATGTATAATTGCCTATTGTAAGCTTTCATACAATCCCATCAATACTTTCTCTGGTGTAAAAGGAGAGTGAAATTTTAATTTATAATTTGGATTAAACTCTTTTACAGCCTGCTGAATCGCAAAATACACTCCTATTCCATACATCAGAGGAGGTTCACCTACTGCTTTTGATTTTTTAATTGCCATAGCAGTTCCTTCTGTCTCTAAAGGAATGGTTTCTATTGTCTTTGGCCCCGAAAAAATATCCGGAACTTTATACGTCGACAAGGCATTAGACAGTAATCGCCCATCATTATTATACGCAATTTCTTCCATCGTCATCCAACCAATTCCCTGAGCTAATGCACCTTCTACCTGTCCTATATCAATCCCTAGATTCATCGATGTACCAAAATCATGAACAATTTTTACTGCATCGATTTCATAGATACCCCGCAAACAATCTACAGTTACTGTTGTCATTGCAGTTCCATATACATGATAGGCAAAAGGATGTCCTTTTTCTTTAGTTTTATCAAAATGAATGATCGGTGTGGCGTAATGTGCATTTTCGGATAAAGCAATACGTTCTACCATTGCCTGAGTGATCACCTCCTCCCAAGTAAGTGTAGATTTTTGACCATCAATACAAACAAAATCTTCCTGGAAAGTTATATTTTTTTCTTCTGAAGAAAGCAAATTAGCAGCTACTCCAGACAATCGTTCTAATAGAGAAGTACATGCCATTTCTACCGCTTTTCCGTTCAGATCTGCAGTAGAACTGGCAGCAGAAGGAGATGTATTAGCAACCCGAGTCGTATTAGTTGTTTCCAGTTTTATTTTTGTAGCAGAAATTCCCAAAACTGACTGCGCTACCTGTAGCATTTTGGTATTTACACTTTGCCCCATTTCTACGGCACCAGTAGAAACACCAACACTCCCATCCTGATAAATATGAATGAGGGCACGTGCATGATTCATTTGTGTATTGGTAAATGAAATCCCAAAAGTAACAGGCATTAACGAAATTCCTTTTTTGTGGCGGTTATTTTCTTTGTTGAACGTTGCTACTTCTTGTTCTAATTCTTCTAAATTAAAGGTCTCTTTAGCGGTAAACCAAGTATTTTTAGCTGCTACCTGTGTTGCAATTTGACCATATGAGAACACATCATTTTCTGCCAGTAGATTTATTTCCTGTATCTCTGTTCTACTGACTCCTATTTTATCAGCAGCATCGGCAATGGCACTTTCGATTACAAACATTCCCTGAGGCCCACCAAAACCACGAAAAGCAGTATTGGGTGGTAAATTAGTTTTACAACTATACACCGTAGTACTGACATTAGGAATAAAATAACTATTAGTGGCATGAAACAATGTTCGTTCTGCAATGGCCGGAGATAAATCTGCAGCGGCACCAGAATTTTGTAAGAACTCAACTTCAAAAGCCTGAATCTTTAAGTCTTTTGTCAATCCTATTTTATAAAAAGAGGTATAAGGATGTCGCTTACCTGTCATCCGCAAATCATCATGACGGTTTAGCATATATTTTACCGGACGATTGAGATGTTGTACGGCAACAGCAGTCATAACAGCCCAAGGGGTTGCCTGATCTTCTTTTCCGCCAAAACCACCACCTAATCTGATAACATCTACCTCAATTTTATGCATTGGAATCCCCAATACTTTAGCCGCTGTTTTCTGAACTTGTGTGGGTCCTTGTGTAGAAGATGTCAATTTTATAGTTCCGTTTTCCTGAGGAACTGCATAACACCCTTGTGTTTCTAAATACAGATGTTCTTGTCCGTTAGAAAACGTCTCTCCTTCAAAAACATACTCACAATCTGAGAAAGCACTCGTTGAATCTCCTAGCTTAAAAGAACGGGGTGCATTAATAAAACTACCTTTTTCCTTAGCTTCCTTGGCTGTCGTAATCACAGGTAATTCTTCGATTTCTATGGTAATTAAAGCACGTGCTTTTTTTGCAATGGCTTCTGTTTCTGCAACAATAAAAGCGATAGGCTGCCCACAAAAATGAACTTCATCTTCTGCCCATAAAGGTTCATCCGGGATAATTCCTCCTATCTGATTTTCACCTAAAACATCTTTATAAGTAAATATTTTTACAACACCAGCTAATGCTTCTGCTTGTGAATAATCTACCGATGTTATTTTTCCGTGGGCTTTGGGTGAATCAAAACACAATCCTATTAGCACATCCTGTCGCAACATTAAATCATCTACAAATAATGATTCTCCCCGAACGTGGGTAAAACTATCTATATTTTTCATTGTCTTCATCGAGTACACAGTGTATCTGGTTCTATTTGATTTGGGAATAATTCAATGAAATGTGCAAAGAATAATTGTGTTGCCAGCAAACGTTTATACGCAGATGATCCTCGCACATCACTAATAGGAGAAATTTCTGACTGCATTACTTTTGCTGCTTCGGTTATTGTTTTTGCCTCCATTGCTTTTCCCGTTAGGAATTTATTAGTGCTATACAGATATTTAGGAATTGCCGCAGCACCACCTATTGAGAAATGCGCTTGTGTGATTATATTATCGGCTATCGATATTTTTGCCGCTGTATTTACACTGGCAATATCTAAATGAGTACGTTTACTCACTTTTTCGAAATTGAAAAAATCATTCGCTTTCAGAACTTCAAAAGATATATTTTTTAAAATTTCGTTCTTTTGTAAATCGTAGACTTTATAATTTTGGTGAAATGATTGAAACGGAATTTTTCTTTCTGTTCCATCTTCTCTCCGGATGGTTAAGATCGCGTCTAAGGCTAAAAAGAAAATAGACATATCTCCAATAGGAGATGCATTTACAAAATTCCCTCCCAGAGTCCCCATATTCCTAATAGGCTCAGAAGAAACCAGTTTCAAAAATCGCTTTAATCCCGGAAAAAAACGTTGCAGTTTTTTATTTTCTATAATCTCTGTAACTGTTGTATTGACTCCCAAAGTGCACATTCCTTCTGAAAAGAAGATCCCTTTTAAGTCCGTTTCATCCACTAATAAATGTACATTTTGTTCTGCCATTTTATCTGCATGGCGAACGTATAGATCAGTTCCGCTTGCAACTTTTATGTTTTTTACAGATTGCTCTACTACGCTTGAATTGACATCTTGTAATGCGCTTAACCTTTGCGGAATCGCTTTAAAATAATCAGGAATAAATCCTTCTTTTATAAGCCATGATATTTGATGATTTTTATCTTTTTGCTGTAATCTTTTCTCCACTTCAAAACCGGCTTTCTCGATAGACTTATATCCTGTGCATCTACAGATATTCCCACTAACAGCGTCATTACAAGTTTGATTTTCGTCTTGAGTAACATCAAAAGATCTTAAAGCAAACCCTGTCATAGACACTACAAAACCCGGAGTACAAAAACCGCATTGGGTTGCGTAATTGTTTGTCATCGCTTGCTGAACGGTATTTAATTCTTTTGGCAGATTAACCCCTTCTATAGTAACAATATGTTTTCCATTAGCATTTCCTAAAGGAGAAATACAAGACGTAATACTCTCATAACTCACCTCATCTCCGTAAGGTGTTCCAACTAAGATAGTACAAGCCCCGCAGTCGCCTTCTCTGCAGCCTGTTTTTGTACCTTTTAATTGCTGATGTTCCCTAATGAAATCGAGCAAAGTGACACCCGCATTAAGGGGTGTTTTAATCTTGTGATTGTTGAGTATAAACTGTATCATGTGTTAAGGCAAGTTACAAAAATGTATGCATATGACAACAATCAATTACAGCTTCGATGCGCGGTTAGAATATACTACTAACTTCACAATAAATAAACTCACCAAAAACAAGAAGCCCATTAACTATCGTATCTAATGACTGTGCTTACATATTGCACTATAATTTTATTTTTTGTGATTTTATAAATTAAAAGCAACAATACTTTTGAGTTAACTCAAAACCATCATTGCTTTTAAATAGTGTTAACTGCTTTTCTTTCTATACTTTTTGGTTTTATTCAATCTATAAGTGCAGCGTCTATTTTCTACATACTCAATTTTATGCTCGGATAGAAGTTGCACAATAATTTCTTGTGTTTCCCCTTCATCAAGTCCAATTTTTTCTCCAAGGTCAATTTCATTTAATTGCCCGTTATTTTCAACTAAAGCGTTAAAATATCTGATTTTATTTTTCATCTGTATTTTATTTTTTTACTGCGATCATCATATGTGGGCTAAAGGGCAAAAGATAACTGTCATTTTCTGTAATTTTAATAAGCTCTAATAGTGTTTTTTTCTTTTTGTGATTTGACATATTCGCAAAATATTCTTTATCTAACCACGCCATTCCCTCAATTGCATATGTATTAAGATGTACTAATTCCTGATTGGTAAACTCGTCTTTTAATTGCTCTGGTGTATGATAATATGCTTCAGCTAAAAGCCAAGGGAAATCATCTGGTGGATTGTGCATTCCTGTTGTTAATTCCTCTTTGCACATTTCAAAAAAAGAATTTTTATGAATTAAGCCATTTAAAAGACCAGCTAAAGTTGATGCTGTATAGTTAATAGCAAAGCCTAATATGATTCCGTTATCTTTTAGAACTCTTTTAGCTTCTCTGATGGTTACATCTCTGTCCTCTTTTTTTTGGAGATGATATAAAGGGCCATGTAAAATTATCAGGTCAGCAAAATTAGTCGGAAACTCCAATCTTCGGGATTCGCCCAATTGGACTGAAAATTTATTCTTTGATCTATTTGCTCTTTGTTGGGCTATTATAAGGTGTTTAGAAACTGGTTCTATTAAATAAACCTGATGTCCTTTTTTTGCCAGCCATTCAGCATACTTTCCCGTTCCACCACCAACATCAATTATTGTGGAAGACGGGGGTGAGAGATATTTTTCTATTAATAATTTAATTCTTTCAAACTCAAATAACCCCATTCCTTTATCAAGTCTGGTTTCCTCTGAGGCTCTATTATAAAATACTTCAATATTTCTGTTTATTAACTGTTTATTATTCATTTTTAATCATTGAATTACGATCACTTATTAAAATGTTAAACACATTGCAAAGTGATAAGGCAATCGACATATCATCAATTGTTTTGTTTGAAATTTGATAAAATAATTGAATGTAATTATCTGTACATTAAAAAATCAGATGATTTCTATGCATGTACGGCTCGTTTTTCGAGACTGTCTTTTTTAGAAAGACACAGATAATATGTTTATTAGTATAACAGATTATAAAGATAGAAAATTTGAATTAATTTTTTTCAAGTTTATTTTTAATTGAAAGTGAATGTTAGCATATGACAAGTAAAGGATTTTCCATTTTGTTATACAAATGTTATCCTTCTATTATTTTACACAAGAATGCAAAACCAATATAAGTTTTAAAACAAATTAATAAAGTAGTCGCTGGGTTTATACAACCGTACTAAAACCTATGCTTTTTCTGATATTCTGAAGGTGTTTGTCCGGTAAGTTTCTTAAAAGCGGTAAAGAAAGTCGATTTAGAATTAAAACCACTTTCATAACCTATATTTTCAATTGTATAGTTGATGTTGGTCTGTAAAAAATCTTTGGCTTTTTCTACCCTCAATTCATTCATAAAAGTTGAAAAGGATTTTTCTAACTTCTCATTCAAATATTGTGAAAAAATGTATTTAGGCACATTTAATTCTTTTGATGTTTCTTCAAGTGTCACATTTGGGTTAAGAAATAATTCTTTTTCGATAATTACTGGCAGTCCCAGTTCTATTTTTGCTAATAAATTTTTGTCGATTCCTTTGTCTTTATATTTCTCTTTTTCTATGAAAAATGTGGTTGTTTTTTTGCTTTTAAAAATGATTAATAGAATAATTAAATAGAGAACAAATGAAAAAGACAATGCTCCTACTATATAAGAGGTGTAAGCTCCTATGCTATAGGAAAGCCAAATAAAGCTAACACCAAAATAGATACTTAACAGCCAAAAATCAATATTTTTTAAACGATCGTTTGTTTTTATTTTTTGAATAATCGGCTTTATAAATCTAAAGGAAACTATAATGTAGATAAGCCATTGCATATAGATTCCTTTTACTATCCATGTACTCCAAATGTTTCTATGTGCTGTATAAGGGTATAAAATTCCTAATATGGTTATTCCTATCAAAAAAGGTATTATATGGGTTTTCCAATTTATTTTATCCTCCGTGTAAGCCCTCAGGTATAAAAATAAGAATGGTCCAATTAGGATACAGGCAGAAATTCCAATTTGAATATAGATATTAGATAAATGTGGATTAAAATAAAAAAATACTGATTTTATAATCCGGGTACTCAACATTAAAAGCAATAATGCCAAAAAGTAATTTGAGAATTTTTTCTTTTCTGCTGTTAAGGCAAAATATACAGAAAGTAAGAAACCATTAAATGCTCCTAAAGCACTGAAAAAAAAGATAATTTGGCTCTCAAAATTCACTATTAAAATTTATTTTTTTAATTCTATGATAATTACCAGAAGTTCTAAATACAAGAGTATTGAATCAACAAAAAAATTGCATACTAATTATGATTGTTTTCTGTAGTTTCTAATTTAATAAATATACATATCTATTTCATCAAAGTCCTTGATTTCTGATAATTTAATTAGGCTATCTATTTCAATATTATACCAGGTTTCTATAAATGTTTCATCTCCACCTTCAGCATTTTCATTGGTGTTTTCTCTAATCAATTTCTTTTTAGTCAAAAAATTAATACTTGTTTCTCTATTGATTACAGGACCGTGATTACTACTCGAGTCATATCCAATTAATCTAAAAGCTGAATCCTGAAATCTAAAAATATATTTCCAAAATCCATATCTGCCATGACTGTAATGGATTATTAAATTTCCTCTATTAAAATCAATCCAAAGTTCTGGTGCAAAGTAAACTCCGCCATCTTCATTTTCTGATGAAAAACAATTATGATTTTTACTCGCAAGATGATAGCTATTTTCTTTTTTTAGTAAAATAATGACTCCTCTTCTATTCCTATCAACTTTTTTATCAAACCGATTTATTACCCTATTTTTTTTATCCGTATTTTTAATAATTACAACACAGTCATCTTGTTCGTCCTTGTTTAAGTCTCCAAAATATTTTTCAAATATTACGTATCCATCTGGTATAAAATCAGATAACTCGTTATGTTGTGCTTGACTGTTACTTGTTCCTAACATCAAAAAGAATCCTATTATTAAAAATCTATTCATGTAGTTTTTGATTTAATTTTCTACAACGTTTCTGATCAGATATATTTGCATCTCGCAGAGCCTATATCTATTATAGACTATAATATCTCTATTTTATTAGTACAACATATTTTTCAATTCCTGCTTATAATCTTTATTCTCAGTAATTCCATTATGTCCTTGTCCGTTCAAAGTTATGAACTTTATTTTAGTCTTATACTTTTCTTTAAGTCTCAAAGAAGATTCATAGCTAATTACATCATCTTCATTTCCGTGAAAGATTGTAATTGGCATTTCGCAATCCTGTAAATACTCTTGAGTAGCAAATTTATATTTTAAAATAAATGTTGGGATAAAGGGAAATTTCTTACGCATCATATCCGTCAAACTATAATAAGGTGCTTGCAAGATTAATTGTTTTGGATTATTATTTGACGCTAGTTTCGAAGCCATACCAGTTCCAATCGAGTAACCTAAAATTAGTATATCTTGTTCATCATAATTTTTCTTAAGTTCTTTATATATTATGTCATTATCTTCAAACAACTGTTTTTGTCCATTTATGGTTCCTTCACTTTTTCCATAACCTCTATAGTCCAGAATAAAAACATCGTAATTTAATTCAGTATAAGTTTTAGCTACATTTCCCCAAGAGCTTAAGGAACCCGCATTTCCGTGTAGATAAAAAATCAACCCTTTTGTATTATCGGCCTTAAACAAAAGTCCATTTAACAATGTTCCATCAGAGGCTTTAAAATTCAACTCGTCAACATTCTGTCCGAAGTTGAACTGATAATTCTTTTCTAATTGTTGGGGAAAGAATATTAATTTCTCTTGTAAAAAGTACAACGCTACACATACCAGAAGGTATAAAACAGAAATTATTTTTAAGAAGTTTATTATGTTCTTTTTCATGCCTTAATAGTATTTTGTCTATTGACACACAACCTATCTTATATGATTCGTTTCCATCGGGCAGAGTTCATATGCATAAAATTCATTGTTATACACTTTTTTATATCCAAATATGAGTTTCAAAATCAATATTTTCAGATGTTAAAAAAGATTGAAAAGAACTGAAAGCTCTGTTTCCTGAATAGTTGGCTTGTATCCATTCTAATAACTCTTTATCATCAATAATTTTAATATTATCCTCTCTCAGCTTTTGTATTAAGAGATCTTTATTTAATTTATTAACTTTTAAATGATAGTCATAATCCCAATCGCCTTTAAGTTTTTCAACTAATTCTCCAGCATCCACACCATCAACCATCAACTCGTCATTTTCAGTTATTCTGGCATATATTTTTATTTTTATATCCTTTCGGACTTCCTCAAATAAAGTTACAGTTAAATTATTCATCTATAAAAGAGTTATATGTATTCATCTTATCCTGTAATCTGTTTGCTAAATATGAACTTCCAGCTTTGAGTTCATTATAAATCACTTCCGCTTCTTTTAAATAGGCTTTTTTCTTTTCATTTGACCAATAAAAAGGTGGAGCGTATAGGTTACAGATTCTATCTGCCATTTTTACTGCCCAGACTTCTTTAGGCTGTTGTTTAATTCTAGCAAGACTGTCTAGCATTTTATCTTTTACTGAATCGTCTTGTTCTTTCTTAGTTAATGCTAAAACACCCTCAGCCACATCTTTACCAAACCTATATTCAACTTCTTCAATTGTCAGTTTAGTATCTTCAATAGTGTCATGTAAAACAGCACATTTTATACATAAATCTGAATCAAGTTTGGTATCGATTTCAATAGCTTTTAAGATTTCAAAGGTGACACTTCCAATGTGGTTAATATATTCAATTTGTTGATCTTTATCATGTCCCCCATACTTTTGACCATTATGAAAATTACTAGCTAACTGCCAGATATCTTGTAACTCATCAATTGACCATTTCTTACTCATAATTGCGATTACCTATAAAGTTATAAAATATGTGTGCTATAGCAAATATACAAGAACCCTTTGTGTAAGCTATAATCAGCTATGGTTACATATATTCTTTTGTAACTATTTTATTATACTCCTTCTAATTCACATAGTTTCTCCCCGGTTTTTAGAATCTTATTTAATGGACAAATATCACTGATTCTTCCATTTGCAAAACTTTCAAATTCTAATGTGATTGTCTCGTTTTCTATTTCACATATAATACTCCCCTCCTCAATCAAATCTCCTGCCTGGAAGTGCCATTTAGTAATTTTTAAATTACTAAAACCTTCAAATTCAGGAAGAAAAATTGGTAATACTTTTCCTTTTTCAAGTATAAACTTTTTAGGCTTCCTTTGAGAATTGCCTTCTAATTCAGTCTCATCCATAGTTTTGAATCCTGAAATATTTTTTAATCCTTTTATCAACTCGTCTTTCTTTTTATTACGAATAAAAAGTTTTTGGATTAGTGATTTAATCATTTTAGCTTAATTAGTTACAATAGTATAAGTAAGTGTCTTAGCAACGTAAAGTGTTACCCTATTTTTGGCTTTTCTTCGTACTAATTGCTATATTTTCACTTTACAAGCATTGTTTTAGATAAGGTTACAACAGAATTAAATATGAAACAAAGGGTCTAGAAAGACACTAACTTTTCGAATTGATACAAAGTAAAATCATTGACTTTTATATTTATTTTTCCTTTACTAAAGATAACTAAACTAAAAATCTGGCGACGTAGTAAACATATACACGAACATTTTGAGGATACTATCTCATGTATCTTTTATACGGTATTGACGTGTCATTTTTATTTTATTTCAATTTTATTTCCCAAAAATTTGGGTTCAACTCCGAACATTAAATCTAAAAAAACCTTTGTTCTTGCAAAGTATTCTCTAATTCGAGTCTTTATCCCATATTTCCCACTTAAATCTCTTGCATTAAATCCTATAGCAGAAATTCCATTTTTTTCGGCAAGATAAATTGCGCGTTCATTATGGAACTTTTGCGAAATAATTGTTATACTGATTTGTCCAAAAATCTCTTTTGCTCTTACAACTGAATCTAACGTCCGAAATCCTGCATAATCAAGGAAAATTCTATTTTCTGGAATTCCTTTTTTTATTAATTCATTTTTAAAATCTGTAGGTTCATCATAATTTTTATTTCCATTATCGCCACTCACTAAAACAAAGTCAATTTTTCCTTCTTTATAGAGTTCAAACGTTGCATTTATTCGGTATTTGAAGTATAAATTAATGCTGCCATTTTTTAAAAATTTAGATGTACCAAGTACAAGCCCGACTTTATTTTTTTTGATTTCAGATGAATTTGAGAATGTTTTATTTTCAGCGTTTTTTTCTATAGAATAGTTAGTAGTAAAAACCAAAATAGCTGGCATTATAAAAATCAATATTAATAGTATTCTTTTTTTCTTTCTCATTCAGTTCTTGAATTCTGATTAACATTAATTTTATTTATTGATTATCAGATTTTTATTAGACCCTAATTCTTGTAGGTTTTAAGTCAAATTTATCATTTTACTTTTATCTTTTCTACTATAAACGTCAAATTTTATATTTAGTCGACTTTGTTAATATTCACAGAACTTTCGGTTTAGCACAAACGCCTTATATTTTTTTACCTTGTTGGCAGTTGGCTTTTTTCAGTTTACTTTCTCGGTAAGTCAAGAGAAATGAGGAATAACCTTTTTCCCAATTTCTTCAATCATTTCTTCAGCAGTCCTTGAGCCATATTTTAAATTCAGAATCACGTGATTTACACCATGGGATTCTAATAATTTCAGATGAGTATTTAAATAATCCGTACCCGATTTAAATCCAAGGTGGATAGGTATTGGTTTTACCTTTGAATCTGTGGCTATATCTACATATAAGGATTGCATAAAAGGTTTCCAACCTTTTTCAACTTTAGTTAGTGCTTCTCTCCATTGTTGCATTACCATTTGTAACGTTTTAAAATCTCTTGGATAATAAAGCCAACCATCAGAATATTCTGCAATCCAATCTAAAGATTGACCCGAATGTCCAGTAACAAGCATTGGTGTTTTTTTAGGGGATTTTGGGAGTAAATCAATTTGTCCATTTGTAGTACCATAAAATTTTGATGTGTATCTGGGGAAATCTTCTTTTAATGACCTAGTGTAAAAAAACTATCTCTAAATAATTCTGACTTATGTTCTAAATGTTGATTAAAAGCAGGGTATTCCATTGGACGGTCTCCAGAAGCCACACCTAAGATAAGTCTTTGGTTTGAAAGTATTTGAAGACTGTTAATGGATTTTGCAGTATGCACAGGATGACGTAAAGGTAGAATGATACTTCCTGTGGCTAATGCAATCTCTTTAGTGTGATTCATTATATGTGTCATATAAATCCAGGGATCGTATAATTGTCCTGCATCTCCAAAAGTTGGGTCATTAAAAGGAACATCTCGAAACCATAATGCCTTAAAACCTAATTCTTCTGCTCGTTTAGCGAGTTGTTCTTGATTTTCCATTTTTGGTATAGAACCACTATAAGCTTCTAATGGAAAAACCAATCCTAAAGTCAACTTTCCTTTGGTTGCTATTTTGCTGAAAACACTCATTTATAAATTTAAAATCTTGTTCGTTTCTGAAATTAAACGAGTAATTTTTTCTTGGTTGTATGCATCATTATGAGCGTTGCTAAAAGTTCCCTTATCGTTATCAAAGTACTTACCGTTGCTATCAGCATATTTTTCTGAAATTGCAAGTTCATATAATATATCAGCTCCTTTATCTGCTGAAGACCAATATTGACCATAAGCTTCTTGAACCATTTTAGTATTAAGTAATGAACCAGGGTTTACAGCAACTACGTTTAGAAAGTCAATCTTTTGAGAGAGATAAAAACTCCACATTGTCAAAGCTAATTTACTTTGACTATAGGCTTCTTGTGTAGAAATTTTTTCATTTCCTTTTAAAGCTTCAAGTGATACAGTGGATTGTGCAGCTGAACTTAAATTAATCACTCGAGGTGAATTACTGTTTTTAAGCAATGGTATTAGACCATTAGTCAGCATGTAAGGTGCAAAATAGTTGACAGCAAACCGTATGTCTAAACTATCTTTGTTTTGTTGAATATTGCTTTTAAAAACTCCAGCATTGTTTATGAGAATATCAATTTCAGAGTGCTCTTTGGTTATGTCAGTTATCATTTTTTGAATGCTTCTGAAATCGGATAAATCGGAAACAAAGCCATTAATTTTTTCATTTTTTGAAAGCTTCTTAATTTCAGAAACTGTGTTGTTTAGCTTTTCGATGTTTCTTCCGTGTAAAAGGATTTGATATCCACTTTTGACCAGTTTAATAGCTGTAAGCTTGCCTATACCATCCGTGCTGCCTGTAATTAAAATTGTTTTCATAGACTTATTTTGAAAAAGGACTTTCAGCATTTTGAAAGCCCTTTGATGTTTTAAGCTTAAGCAAAGTCATCCTTTCCTTCAATTAAATAATGATGACTAGTAGAGCCTTCAGTTCTAGCTTTAAGGTGTTTTGCATAATCTGGGTCAGCCATAAAATCGAGTGCAGCTTGCTTGTTTGGCCATTCTAAAAGAATACGTAAACCAGCTTTCTGTTCATCACCTTCTAATTGCTCTTGAGAAGCTGTTCTTGCTAAATACTTTCCGCCGTGTTTTTTTTATAATGGGGCCAGATTCTTCTAAATAAGTTGGAATCCATTCATCTGTTGTAGGTGTTACGTCTAATACTCAATAGTACTTCATTTTAATTTATTTTAAATTAAAAATTCTGTTGATTTTAAATTTCCGTGAAAATTTCTTGTTCAGGTAATCGAGATTTAGGTAAATTGGCATTGAAATCATCTTCAGCTCTATACCCCAAGCCAACCATAACCAATGCCGTATAGCCTTTTTCTCGTAGTCCAAATTCTTCATCCAATGCTTTTACATCAATACCTTCCATTGGAACAGCATCAACCCCTAATGTTGCAACTCCTAAAAGAAAACTACCAATATTTAGGTACACTTGTTTTTCCATCCAATGTTGAGCATCTTTTAAGTCATATTTATGGATATCTGTAAAAAGGTTTTTAGCACCCATATTTTGAGTTTTGAATTCCTCTTTTGCGAACCTTCCGTCTTTATCTTCTATATCTGTTACGTGTTGCAAATACTTTTCATCTACATCTGTTTTTGCACAAAATAGAACCGTGTGGGAAGCATTCAACACCTTGGGTTCGTTAAAACTAAAAAAACCAGCTGTTCCTTTAGCAAGTCTTTTTTTACCTTTATCTGAACTAGCAATAATAAAATGCCAAGGTTGTGAGTTGATAGAAGAAGGGCTCATTCGCAAAAGAGCTTTGATATTATCTACGTTTTCTGCAGAAATTTTTTTAGAAGTATTAAATGCCTTTGTTGTATATCTCCAGTCAAGAATTTCTTTAATATTTAGTTGATTCATATTTACTATATTAATTATAGTTGCAAACTTAAGTATAGTTAATTATTTTTGCAATAACGGTCAAAAATGATAGTATACTTTTATGGAAGAAAAAGAGACTAAAATGCTGAAATTCAGAGGTAAAGAATATCCTTGTTGTGCGAGCTTAACAATGGGAATTATTGGTGGGAAATGGAAAACAGTTATTCTTTATCATTTAATGAAGGAGAAGTTAAGATATAACGAATTGAGAAAATCAATGCCAACTGTAACCGAAAGAACTTTGAGTTTGCAACTAAAAGCGTTAGAAGAAGACGGTTTGATAAAAAGAAAGGTTTATACTTCAAAACCACCTTTGAAGGTAGAGTATTCGTTAACAGATTTCGGAAAGACATTAATTCCGATAATTAAGTCCATTGCGGGTTGGGGTGATTATGTCGTTGAAAATTACTCGAGGTAGTTTCGGTGAGCCTGTTGCAAACGTTTTCGTGTATGAAACGAGGCGTTTAAAAGACGCTAACTTTTCGAATTAAATACAGAACCTAATTTTTATATTTTGTTTTAATTTATCAATTTTAAAAGCCAAATCAACGATTTGGCGGTATTGGTAAATAGCGCTGAACATTCGTAAACCATGGAAAGCCCTATTTGCTATATCCCATGTTGTAAACCGTTTATTTTTTATGCGCTAGTTCCCCAGTTAAATCTTATATAATAATTTTCAGTTTCAAATAAATAATCTTCATCATTCCATTCCGATTTTAAGTGAAAGGTTCTGATGGATTTTTCTTTAATCCAACTTTGTTCAAATAATTCAGTTCTTGATATGGTTGAATCCCAATCTTCATTCATATAAATTCTGGTTAAAGGCCATTTTTCATAACCTTTAATCTTGTTTTCAAAGGTGATTTTAGAATCCAATTCAAATTCACTGTTCCCAAAATGGTGATTTAGATGCGTCATTACTTTATCAAGTATCTCTGTTTTACTTTCATTCTTAAAATAGAAATCTCCGAAACGCACGAACTCTTGAATGATTGAAATCATCAAAGCATCATCAATACTTTTAGTAATCTTTTTATCCATCATATAAATGAAAGTCCTTGCTTCCATTTTATTATTGTCCAAATGGAAAGATGAAATAGGAGTATCAAAAGTACTATTGAATAGCAATAAACAATTTTCAAGATTTTTTATGTATTCAATTACGTTCATCTAATTGTTTACAAAGTCTCTTGTATGGTGTGTTTGCTTCCCAAAGGGAGCATATGCACTATAGCAACAATGTAAAAGCCGTACCCTAAGTTATATAATAAAAACAATCTAATTTCTTTATTATGAAAACAAAGGATACTACCGACTCAAAGTTATTTATTGGCATCGACGTACACAAGCGAAGTT
>NZ_BAABCW010000023.1:0-59001 GCF_039539305.1 Aquimarina addita
CAACACCAAAAGAAGACATACTGAAATCGGAAAAGTACCTCCAAATCAAATATTTTATCAAAAACAAATGGCTTCTTAGAAATTAAAAATATCTTTATCCTGTCCTAAGCATTGGGAGTATCATATTCGTTGTAAAACAGTAAATTATTAAATTACTTATTATCCACGATCTAAAATCATAAAAATGATACCATGGCTTTAAAACAAACACACCAAGTATTACTATCTATCGCAACCATTATCAAAGGATGGCTTTCTGGAAGAATAGGTTTTATGTCCCAAATGGGTGCTATAATTAGTGGTATATTATTTTTTGGTGGTTTACTTAGTGGAGGTGGAATTCGGTTTTAATTGTAGTTTTTAAAAATTAATTAATATAATGATAGTTTACTGTACCATAGCAAAGTCTATACTAATCTAACTACATAGAAAATTATGATCAAATTTTTTAAAGAACTAGTATCTTCTTTTAAAGAAGGAATTGCAGAAGCAAAAGAAGAGATTGCTACTGAAGCTACTGAAATTAAAAATTCTAAAAAAAACGACAAGGAACGTATTGAAAAAATAGGATATATTGAGAGTTTTGGAACTGCACTTGGAGCTCCATTTAGAATCATAATTTTTGGAGATTGGTTCACCTTATTTAATAATTCGGATGATGATGACTCATACCCTATTCATCTATATACATTTGGAGCGTATCCAAAATTAGAAGACCATAAAAAAGATTTTACAAAATTTTTAAAACGAGATTTTGGAATTATCGATAATGAAAGTTGTGTAGTAACATTGTCTACATTTTTCAGAATAGGTGTTATAAGTACCGATGAAACTATTTTAAAAAATGTAGCTGTCACTGAAAATATAGATGCAAAAATGTGGGATATGAACAAAAACGGATCAAAAGCCGTTTTAGCAGTAGTTTTGTCTCATATTATTTCTGCATCAACTGATGTCGGTTTCTTGCAAAAAACAGATGCACTTGATCTTATGAAATCTATTATCTTTTTTGTAAAAGAACATTATTCTGATTGGGATAGCTATGCATATGACTTTGCTATAGGAGAATCAAATATTGGATTAAACAATAAAATAGGCAAATCGTATTTAACTAAATATTTAGGTTACTTAAAAGATAAGAAAGGAAGTCCAAGGAAAAATATTATATGGTCAACCTAAAGAAAATTAAAAAAGTATCAAACAAAAAACGATGATGTTAGTTTACTGTGCAGCACAGCACTGATATTCATATAATAGTAGTACAAACAAACCCTCAAATCATCAAGAAAAGAGGGTCTGTTTATTTTTGTATTAAAACATTTCAGTGAAACGGTCTAATATTTTTCACTAATATGATCTGCTTTTATTTTTTAGCAAATTTTTTGGTACTTGTTTTTGTTCCGGTTTTAATCTGTAGAAAGTACATTCCAGAGGCTATATTATCTAATTGTATTGCTTCTTTACTTACAAAACCGCTTTTTACAATTTGCCCCACATGATTTATAATAGTATAACTAGCTTCATCCATAGGCTCTACCATTTGTATTGTAATCACATCAGTCGCTGGGCTAGGATACAATGTGAAATCAAAACCTCTTGAGACAGCTATCTTTGTATCTGTAGTTGCCTGAGTAAATTCTCTAGCTCCAGTACCGATGCAGAAATTTTTACTGTCCTGAGACCCAAAACTTCCACCAGAAGTCAATACGGTACCTGTAGAAGTATCAGATAGCACATACGATCCATTACCATGACTACAGCAAATACCATCACCATAACTATCTCTAAAAACTAACGTATAGCATCCAGCATCCAATGGGCCTGACAAATCGATCGAGGATCCATTAGTCTGATCATCATAACTATCTCCAGAATAAACAACCTGATTGCTATCATCAAGAATTTCCCAACTTGTTTCTGATGCGTACTGATCAAAGGTAATACTAAGTGTAATATTTCCTGGAGTTGATCCACCACCAGTATTTCCGCTAGTAGATAAACTTATATTATCTATAGCCATATCACCTTGCCAGGTGGTACCTGTTACTCCGTTAAAACGTAACTGTATCGTTTCACCAAGATAAGCACCTAAATTAACAGAAGCTGTTTGCCAGGAATTTCCTTTATTTCCAGAAGCGCTCCAGATAGATGTCCAGCTAGTTCCGTTAAGGCTAACCTCTAATGCTAGACTTCCCATCGTAGTAGCGCCATACATATGATAATTAAAAGAAAATGTTGCCTGATTAGCACTTGATAAATTATAACAAGGCGAGTATAAAATTGCTCTTTTACTCGAGTAATTAGGACTGGAAGATTCCATATAGATATAATACGAACCTGCTTCCGCAGCACTAGGTCCTGTGCTAGAAGAAGGGGTACTGCCAGAACGCGTAGCCCAGTTAAAATCATCACCAGAAGAAGCTTGTTTCCATGAACCAAAGGTATTTTCAAAACTTTGACTATAAGGAAACGAACTAATTGTTGTACTACAAAGAGTATTGTTTCCTCCTCCTCCACCAGTGTCTCCAAAAAGATCTTCTGCCTGTGGTCCTCCCCAGATCTGAGTGGCGAATGCAGGATTATCGATAAATGGATTTCTATTACCTTGTATGTTTTCTATAATTGGATTGCGCTGTATTTCTAATGCTGATACAGGATCTTCTGCATTCCATTCTAAAAATAAATCAATCATATCACTATCAGTAGATACAGAACTTCCTACCCCAACATCAATAGGCAAGCAACGGGATCCATATCGTACATACATAAACATCATCATACGTGCAACATCACCTTTCCATTCATCTCCAGGATACCAATATCCTTGTGAAGTAGTACCAGAATTACCGGAACCATCCGCAAATTTACGACTGCCACGAGAAGAATTACGCTGTACATCAGTAGGTCTTAAATGATGAGCATCAGAACCTGGCCCTGTTTCTCCTAAATTGGGATTTCCCAAGGATTTTGGGAAACTATGTTCTCTGTTCCAATCACCATTACTACCACCATTACTGTCTTTATCTCTGCTTCTATCATTGGTGAGATCACTATCTGAACCACCTTCCCAACCATAAAGAAGTATTACATTATTAGCATTAGCAGGATCTGCGTCTGCCACTTTTAATGCATCCCAGACTCCTGGGGTATACGATAGAATTGTAGTTTGTGTATTTGTTACTAATGTGGTTAATTCATTTTTTAACGATTGTCCTGATAAACTTAGATTCGTATCATCATAATAGGAAGGGATTTGTCCGTAACCGATAACAGCGAATCCCATTATCAGTAGTAGTACTAATTTTTTCATGTTGTGAGTTTGTGTAGTTAGTATTATAAACCTCGAAGCTAAAAATTATTTATTAAACTTACTAACGTAAAATGTTATCAAATCATTATTCAATATGTTGATAATCTTAACTTTACACAAAAAAAACATATAAAAAACTGATAAACAGCAATTAACACAAACTATTTGTTGTTAATAAGTTATACTAATGTGGTAACTTACTCTTTAACAAACCATATAGAAAGGTTCCTAGTATAGAAAAGCCTATAACGATAAGAATAGGCAAATATCCTGCGCCTATCAATGTAAACATGGGGCCAGGACAAGCTCCCGCCAATGCCCAACCTAAACCAAAAATAATCCCTCCATACATATATCGGCTAAAACCTTTCATTTTTGGAGTAAACTGGATTTTCTCTCCATAAAAAGATTTTATTTTAAACCTTTTTATCAGTTGTATAATTACTACCCCGATGACTAAGGCAGAACCAATAATTCCATACATATGGAATGCATCAAACTTAAACATTTCATAAATTCGAAACCAGGAGGCTGCTTCTGACTTATACATGGTTATACCAAAAAGTATTCCTATTATTAAATATATAACGGTCCTCATAGTCTAAAAAATTAAAGGAAAAATAAAATGAATCATAGTAAGTCCACCAATAAAAAACCCAATCACAGCGATTAAGGATGGTAGTTGTAGATTGCTTAATCCAGATATGGCATGTCCAGAAGTACATCCTCCTGCATACCTTGCACCAAAACCAACTAAAAGACCACCAATCGCCAAAATAATAATACTTTTAATATCCATAAACGAGCTAGTGTCAAAAAGTTCTGTAGGTAGATATGTACGACCAGCACTAATAAATCCAAGCTTACGTAAGTCTGTTATAGTATCCGATGCAATGGCAACTTCAGTATTAGATGACAAAAACTGAGATCCGATATAACCTCCAATAATTGCTCCGGTAATGACTACCATGTTCCATTTTTGAGATTTCCAGTCAAACTTAAAAAAATCCACTTTAGAACCTGCACCGCACATAGCACACATAGTTCTAAGATTAGAAGACATTCCAAAATTTTTCCCCACCATTATCAATAAAAACATGATAAATGCAATCATAGGACCAGCTATATACCAAGGCCAGGGTTCATATATCCAATTCATTTAATTTATTTTTTAACAAATAAATGACAATAAATAGATATTGTAAGTAACATAAGTTACATAGCATCAGAATATATCAGTATCATTGTTTTTATTATTCATTTTGTAGTAGAAGGTAAATGCACTCATGCTTTTTTAACAAATTGAAAAAAAAGTTCTCTACCCTTTCTACTCGCTATAGAATTAGCAGTTACACTCATTTCTTCTATATTAAAAAATGGAAGAAACAAAGAACGATACACCTCTTCACTACCACCAAAAGGGGGTTTATCTATATTAAGGGGTACATTAAACAGGAGTCCTGCTAATTTCCCGTTTGGATGTAATAAATCATGCATTTTGTGTACATAATTCTCTCTTAATTTTGGATGTAGTGCACAAAAAAAAGTTTGTTCAATAATCAGATCAAAAGAATCATTTAAATTAAAAAAATCTCCTTTTATAAGTTGTTCTGGCGGAAAATCCGGAACTCTTTTTAACAAATTAGCTAAAGGAGTTGGGGCTAAATCTATTACCCATGTATTTTTAAACCCTTGATGATATAGGTATTCTGCTTCGTATGAATTACCTCCTCCCGGTATGAGTATTTTTAATTCTTTATTTTCAATCATATCAATATAGGATCGAATAGGTGGAGATACTTCTCCTAGATCCCATTTACTTGTGTTTTCTATATATCTGTTTTCCCAGTAGTCAGTATCTAGTTTTGTATTCATAATGTACCTTTACTCTATTTTTTCTAATGACATGTTTGCTATGACTTTCCTTTTTTACAAAGTAGTAGGGCAAACAAATGCTGAAACCGGTATTGCTGTTTCCTTAATATCCTTAAAACCTCCCTGGACATCAACAAGATTATGTATACCCCGACTTTTTAAGATAGACGCGGCGATCATACTTCTGTATCCTCCTGCACAGTGTACAAAAAATGGTTCATCATCAGGAAAAGCTCCCAGATGATCATTTAAGAAATCTAAAGGTGTATTAGTCGCACCTATTATATGTTCTGAAAGATATTCACTTTCTTTACGGACATCAAAAACAACTTTTTTTTCTGCATCAAATTCGTTTTCAAATTTAATGGCACTTACAGAACTTACTGTATCATACTCGTTCATCATTTGTTTCCAAGCCTGAAATCCTCCTTCTAAATATCCTAATGTATGATCAAATCCTACTCTGGACAACCTTGTTACTGCTTCTTCCTCTCGTCCCGGGTCTGCTACTAATAAAATTGGTTGTTTAACATCTGCAATCAATGCTCCTACCCAAGGAGCAAAACTACCATCTAGTCCAATAAATATAGATCTGGGAATATGACCCTTTGCAAAATCATCCTGATGACGCACATCAAGAACTACAGCACCAGATTCTGTAGCTACTGCTTCAAATGCCTTTGGGGATAAAGCTCTGGTACCTTTTTTTAATACCTCATCAATATCCTCATACCCTTCTTTATTCATTTTAACATTGAGTGGAAAATATTGAGGTGGTGGCAGTAATCCATCTATTACCTCTGCAACAAACTCATCTTTAGTCATATCAGCGCGTAGCGCATAATTCATTTGTTTTTGATTGCCAAGGCTATCAACCGTTTCTTTCATCATATTTTTACCACAGGCAGATCCTGCTCCATGTGCCGGATATACAATCACATCATCGGCTAGTGGCATTATTTTAGTTCGTAAGCTATCATATAAGTATCCTGCCAAATCTTTTTCTGTCAAAACACCCATTTTCTGAGCTAAATCTGGTCTCCCTACATCTCCAAGAAACAGTGTGTCTCCACTAAAAATAGCATGATCCTTACCGTTTTCATCTCTTAATAGATATGTGGTACTTTCCATCGTGTGGCCTGGTGTGTGCAGTGCTAAAATAGTTACTTTGCCTAACGTAAATTCTTGCTCATCTTCTGCTATAATCGCATCAAAAGATGGGTTAGCATTTGGTCCAAAAATTATAGGAGCTCCCGTTTCTTTTCCTAATGTTACGTGACCACTTACAAAATCCGCGTGAAAATGTGTTTCAAAAATATATTTGATTGTTGCATCATCTCTTTTTGCTCTATCAATATAAGGTTTTATCTCTCTTAATGGGTCAATGATTGCTACTTCGCCTTCGCTTTCTATATAATATGCACCTTGTGCAAGGCAACCCGTATAGATTTGTTCAATGTTCATGTTCGCTTTTTTTAAATTTATTAGTACAAAGATATTCAGAGATCGTTCTATAAACAGTAACTTTTGTTACATAGTCCCTAAATTATTACTATTATTTTTTGATTCTAATGTTATAATTTTTTGCATCTCTGTTTTCTCACCAAAGATACGTGAATACTCATATGCCTCCTCTGTACGTACAAAGAGATTATGAACACCTATACTATCAATCAATCCGCTACTAAATAAAATATCTCTCACCGGACCAATGGCTTCTGCTATCAAAAAACGGAATCCTTTACTTTTTAATTCTTCAATACTTCTTCTCAACATATAAGCACCACTACTATCTATATAATTGATAGATGATGCATTTAGAATAATTGTTTCTAATTTTGTTCCTTTAGCATCAATAAGTTTGTACAACTCTTTTTTGAAAAAGTCTTTGTTTCCAAAAAATAACTGTGCATCAAAACGAATGATCAATACAGTATCATCTGTTTCTACAGTAGCTCTAAATCGTTCCTTGTTTTTAAAATAACTTGTACCACTGATGTTTCCTAATTCAGCTATATGAGGTAAGGATGTTCTATAAATCATTAAAATAATCGAAATTAAAACCCCTATTAAAATTCCTTCTTTAATTCCTATACTAAGTGTAATTATCCAAGTAAACAAAAGTAAAAAAAATTCATCTTTTCTATTTTTATAAAGCTGAATAGGATACTCAATATCTACTAAATTAAAAACAGCTACCATAATGATTGCGGCTAAAACAGCATTTGGTAAATAATAAAATAAAGGTGTTAAGAATAATAAGGTTAAACCTACTAAGATTGCACTAATAATTGGAGCAACTCCAGTTCTTGCACCTGCTTGATCATTAATAGCTGTTCTGGAAAAACCTCCGGTAGTCGGATATGATTGAAATAATGATCCAATAATATTAGATATACCTAGTGCAATTAGTTCCTGATTAGCATCAACTATATAATCATTATGATTCTCTTCTACTGCTTTTGCAACAGAAATTGCCTCCATAAATGCTATAAGAGCTAATGTCAACACAATAGGAACCAATTCTGAAACTCTATCATAAGAAATTGTAGGAATAACAAAACCTGGTAATCCTTTAGGAACAAAACCTACTATTGCAACTCCTGCCTCGTGTATTTCTGTAAAATATACACCTGTTATCCCCAAAATCACAACAACCAATGCCGACGGTATTTTAGAACTTACTTTTTTCAATCCTTTAATTAGAATGATAGCAACCATACCTATCACAACTGTGTAGCTATTGATCTGATCTATACCTGTTAATATATGGCGCAAAAGAACGTGAATCTGATTACTAGATTCAACTTCATAACCCAATACATGTTTTAACTGACTCAAACCAATGATAATTGCAGCTGCAGAAGTAAATCCACTAATCACAGGTTTAGACAAAAAATTAACTAAAAATCCCATTCTAAATATACCCAGTAACAATTGAATACTTCCCATAAAAAGGGCTAAAAAAATAGCCATTAAGATATATTCTTCTATACCTGATATTACTAATGCTCCTAATCCAGATGCAACCAGTAAAGAATCCATTGCTACCGGTCCGACTGCTAATTGTCTTGAGGTACCCATCATTGCATAAACCACCTGCGGTATTAATGATGCGTACAGACCAAAAACGGGAGGCAATCCAGCAATCATAGCATATGCCATACCCTGCGGAATTAGCATAACGCCAACGGTTATTCCTGCCGAAAGATCACCTTGAAAATAAATTTTTTTATAGTCTTTTAACCAACTAAATATAGGGAAATACTGTTTTAACATAGCTTCCTGAATTATTATTGGTAAAGGTATAATTCAATAAAGTAGGAATACGTAACAAGAGTTACACAAACTCATAATTTAATAATACTGATATGGTTTCTATGCAAAGCTATACTTCCAATATTTTCCAATTTTTTAAGTAATCTCGAAATTACGACCCTGGAACTATGTAACTCATCTGCTATTTCCTGATGTGTACTGTAAATAGTATTTTGATTTGTAATTCTTGCTTTCTCCTTTAGATAATTTAAGAGACGTTCATCCATATTACTGAATGCGATACTATCTAGCGTAATAAGTAATTCATTAAAACGATTGTGATAGCTCTCAAACACGAAATTTCGCCAAGTTTTGTATTTAGACGTCCATTCTTCCATTTTTTGGATAGGTACCATGATTAATTTTGTATCCATTTCGGCAATTGCTCTTATTTCACTTTGCGTTTGTCCAAGACAACAAGTTAACGTTACAGAACAAGTTTCTCCTTTTTCTAAATAATATAGAAGAAGTTCATTCCCCTCTTTGTCTTCTCTTAAAACTTTTACGACACCAGAAATTAATAATGGCATACTTCTTACATATGCTCCTATATCTATTAACTTAAACCCAGATGGCACATCTTTATAAATACCTACCTGTACAATTTCATTGATTAAAGCTTCTTCAAAAAGATGCCCGTAAATTAATTTTAGTTCCTGAATCATTTTTTTCTATTTTTATCATCAACAAATAGATTCATCCAAATAGTATTATTTATTATAGCATTATATTATATGAATATAAAATTAATATCAGTAGTTATAATATTACAGAGAGCAACTTATGCTAGTAATTCATAAGATTGTTTTGCTATTTCTAATTCTTCATTAGTAGGAATCACTAAAATTTTCACTTTTGAAGAAGGTATTTCTATAGATCTCATCTCCTTAGTGCGTATACTATTTTTGTGGCTATCTAGTTCTATTCCCATAAATTCTAAATCTTTACAAACCAGTGTTCGCATAGTATCAGAATTCTCTCCTATCCCTGCCGTGAATACGATTGCATCCAGACCGTTCATAATGGCAGCATAAGATCCTATAAATTTCTTGATTCGATATGCATTCATTGCTAGTGCTGATTGGCAATCTTTGTTTCCTTTTTCAGCTTCGGATTCTATGTCACGTAAATCGCTAAATCCAGTCAGTCCCAGCATACCACTTTCTTTTTGTAACAAAGAATTTACTTCGTCTAGAGAATAACCTAAAGATTTTACCATATAAAAAATGACTGCCGGATCTATATCTCCACATCTTGTTCCCATAATGAGTCCATTCATAGGCGCAAAACCTAAACTATGCTCTATACTCCTGCCGTCTTTTACTGCGGTCATACTACAACCATTACCCAAATGAATTGTAATAATTTTAGTCTTTTGTTTTCCTAAAAATTCGATCGCTTTTTCTGAGACATATTTATGACTTGTTCCATGAAAACCATACGCTCTGATATTATTATCTTCCAGAAATGAATTAGCAATAGCATACTTATATGCCTCAACCGGCATAGTCTGATGAAAAGCAGTATCAAAAACTGCTACTTGCCTGGCTTCTGAAAAAATTTCCTCAGATACCAGAATGCCTTGTAGATTAGCTGGGTTGTGTAATGGCGCAAGTGCAGCAAGTTTGTCAATCTTTTCCTTTACTTCTTTATTAATTTCTACAGTAGCGGCAAAAGTACTGCCTCCATGTACCACTCTATGACCAACTACTTCAATCTCTGTAGCGGATTGTATCACTCCTGTAGTAGTATCTAACAGGTACGAAGCGATCAATTGTAATCCTTCTTTATGAGTAGGGATCGCTTCTATTTTTTCAATGTCTTGAGAAGCTGTTTTATAATTTATTTTTGCATTATCTAAACCAATTCGTTCCACCAATCCAGAGCATATCACTTTAGCTTCTGGCATGGTAAATAATTGAAATTTTATAGATGAACTCCCTGAGTTTAATACTAATATTTGCATATTCTATTATATTTTAATGTAGCGTATCGAGTTGTTAGCACAAAACAATGAGTACTGTATAAAAATCTGATACTCAATTCATACAATGTACATTTTTGATATGTATTATTTTTTACGCTGTTTTTTCCTGAACCAGTAAATCTTTCACTTACACTGTTCCTTTATTTCCTATATTCAATTATGAACTATATACTGATTAATTTTTAGATCTGTCTTTTCCTTCCACCACCAGAAACTAATTTCTATCATACTTAGTATTTAAGACTTCATTTTACCTTAAAGTCCTTGTGCCTGTATTGCTGTAATAATTACAGTATTGTATACATCATCTACGGTACATCCTCTACTAAGATCATTTACTGGCTTATTTAATCCTTGTAACATAGGACCTATTGCCAGTGCTCCTGTTTCTCTTTGAACTGCTTTGTAGGTGTTATTTCCCGTATTTAAATCCGGAAAAATCAATACGCTCGCCTGTCCTGCTACATCAGAATCAGGAAGTTTACTTTTGCCTACTCTCATATCTACGGCAGCATCGTATTGTATAGGACCTTCTATTTTAAGTTCAGGGTGTTTCGTTTTTACGATGGTAGTTGCTTCTCTTACAATTTCTACATCTTCACCTTTTCCAGATGTTCCAGAGGAATAGGATAGCATTGCTATTTTAGGTTCAATTCCGAAAGCTGCAGCAGAGGCAGCCGAAGAAATTGCAATCTCTGCTAATTGTGTAGCATTAGGATTAGGGTTAATAGCGCAATCTCCAAACACCGAAACACGGTCGTCCAGACACATAAAAAACACTGAAGATACTACCTTTACTCCTGGTTTGGTTTTAATAAACTGTAATGCGGGTCTTATGGTATGTTGGGTTGTATGTATAGCTCCAGACACCATTCCATCTGCGTGTCCTTTATAAATCATCATGGTTCCAAAATAAGATACATCAGCCATCATATCTCTAGCCATATCCATATTCACATTTTTATGTTTTCTTAATTCATAAAAAGTAGTAACGTAATCTTCATAAAAAGGCGATTCTATTGGTGAAACAACATTCACTTTATCAAAATCAATTAATATACCTAGTTTAGTCGCTTTATTAATAATTTTCTTTTTATCTCCTATTAATGTGATATCAACAACATCAGAGGCTAACAATCTGGAAGTGGCACGTAAAATCCTTTCATCATATCCTTCTGGAAGCACAATATGCTTTTTATGTTCTAAGGCCCTTTTTAATAAGTTATATTGAAACATACTAGGAGTTAGACTATCTGATTTAAAGGTAATCAGTGGATCTAACAGACGATCTTCATTCACATAGTGTTCAAAAGTACTTATTGATGTATTGATTTTCTGAAAATTGTCAGCATAAATTTTTGATTTTATGGCTCCAATCATGTTAACCGCAGCAAATGTTCCTTGTGATACTGATATGATGGGAACAGATAAATAAGCGCCTTCTATTAATTTTAATATTGGCTTTTCTGGTATAATTCCTCCGGTAAGTATAATTCCTGAAATTTTTGGATAATTATCAGATACACTGGCTTGTAATGCACCCAGAATGATATCAGAACGATCTCCTGGTGTAATCACGAGGCTATCATCTTTAAGATGTGTGAGGTAATTATGTAATTGCATAGCACCCACTCCAAAACTTCCAGCCTGATTATTTATAAATTCTTTACCAAAAAGTATTTTACCATCTAATTGCTTTACTATTTCCTTAATAGTAGGATGGATTAAAGAACCTATTTTTGGAATGACAATTTGTTCTACTTTTGTACCAAATTCTTTGGCTAATGTTAGTTTGAGTTCTTTTTCAGCATTGTTTTCTACTTTATTTGCTACGATAGCAACTACTTCTGCATCTCTGCTATAAAATGTATCATAAGCTAACTTTAGATTCCCAGCTAATTCTTCGTTAGTTTTATCAATTCCGCTGGCTACTATAATGGAAGGAATCCCTAAATTTTTAGCGATAATCACATTAATATCAAACTCAATAATACTTCCCTCATCAGAAAAATCTGTTCCTTCTATAAGAATAAAATCAAATTTCTCTTCCAGATTTTTAAATTTTTTGATAATCCCATCAATAATATCTCCTGATCGTCCCTGATTATATTTTTGTAACACTTCACTTCTGGTAAAAGCATAGGTGTTTTTATAGTTTATATCCAGTTCAAAATGTGAGACTACCGTATTAATATGATTATCAATTTTTCCATCTCGTGGATCGTCAATAATTGGTCTAAAGTATCCTACTCTGGCAACTTTACCAAGTAGCATACGCATTAATCCTAAAACAACAATAGACTTACCACTATTAGGTTCGATAGTAGCAATAAAAACAGCTTTACTCATATTTAATAAATATAATAGATTTGGTTTTTAAAAAGTATATGAACTTAATCAATTTAATAATTCATATGCATAGAATGTGCCTCTAATATACAAAGCTTTAAAAAACGAACTACCTTGTTTTTGTAAAAAATCCAAGGAATGTTTTAGAAAATAAGAATATAGTCTAACATCTTATTCTGCAACTAACATAGCTACAAAAGATTCGAATTCTTCTTTGTAATCGATATATTTTTGGCCTGTTGCAGGTCCGTTAAAACCAGTATGAATTTTACGCACTTTTCCTTTTTTATCAATAAAAATAGTAGTGGGATACGATAAAACGTGGTTTAGCATTGGTAATTTTTCTTGTGCTTTTTTCTTATTAGAAGTTCCGTACTGAGCCAGAATTATGGGATACTGTATCTCTAATTTGGATCGTAACTTGTCAATCGCTTTAAAAGCTTTTTCTGGCGTTTTGGCGTATTCAAAAGCAAGGGCTACGAATTCTACATCTGAGGGTTTATTTTTATAATACTCTGTAAAATACTTGGTTTCATCCATGCAATTAGGACACCAGGTTCCCATAACCTGAACAACACATACTTTATTTTTGAATTGGTCATCACTAAGCGATATCAAATCACCTTTTTCGTTCGGAAAACTAAAGGCTAATGAATCATATCCTTTTTTAAGAAAGGTAAGAGAATCTTCTGATGGCAGCTTAAAATTTTCATTACGAACTGCGGTAAAAGGCTCTTTCCAGTGATTCCCAGAATAAAAATTTCCACTCATCGTACTATCGGTTACTGTAGCCTCAAACAAAAATGCGTGGGCACCATCAAAAGTAGATAATTGCAGTTGATTCTTATTCAATACTCCTTCCAGGTATCGATAATCTCCTGTAGTTGTTCTAAAAGTTCCTGTAATTATATTACCATTTTGTTTAAATATACCCTTAGCTATATATCTATCATCATCTGTATCTTCACTAAAAACCGCCTCCCAGTTTCCAGTAATATCAGTAATTGGTTTCGAAATTACATTAAATCTATCCTGCACTCCGTAAGAAGCTGTAAATGGCACCTTGCGATCTACGCTTTCTTTAATAAAACTACCAGAAAAAGTCATTGAATCTTTAAAAGTAGCCGCAATATATCCCTCAAAAACAGGGAAGTGAATAAAAATTGAATCGCCTACAACCCTCACTTGGTCAACATCTATTACTTCTTCTGCATTAAAAACTTTGATGGTTTGATCATCAAAAGCTTCAAATAAAAATGGTAATTCTTCACCATCTTGTAATGCTAACGAAGCTTTCCAAGGACCACTTTTTAAAAATTGTGGAGCTACTTTTGTTTTATTTTCTTTTTTACAAGCTATACATAAGACAAGGCTTATAATAATTATTAGGTATCGTGTCATAATTTGTGCATATAAAAAACTGCTTAGAAGTTTTTTAAACTTACTAAACAGTAATATTCTTTATCGTATTATTTTCACAAACAATATTATTTAATTCTCTGTGACTTTCTTACTTTTTTCGTTTTCTTTTTTATTTGCATAGTTAGCTTTTATTTTTTGCATTCGCTGTGCTCTCTGTCTTTTTGCCTCATCAATTGACATAGAAGCTTTTGCACTACTATTACTCTTATTTCTACTTGTAGCTTTACTATTACTTTGATTTTTTCTTAATACTTCTGATTGGGTGTCCATTTCTGATACCTTAGGGTCAATTTTTACTGCATTAGAAACCTGAGTATTTTGTGCAGTAACCGTAGTGTTATTGGAGTCTTTATATTGCTGAGCATTTAGATTACTAATCATTGCACTCCCTATACAAAAGACGATTAGGAAGGTGTAATATTTTATTTTCATTGGGGTGAAATTTAAATGGTTTTTTCAAAAATACGTAATAATCTTATGAAAGTAGTTTTTTTATGGATTCTATCTATCAATCAAGCCATTTTTAAGAATGAACTACCTCTGCCTAAGGGTACGAGATATTAAAAACAAGACTTCTTCGCTGTAAGAGTCAGGAGACAAGACTTCTTGTACCCAGATTCTATGCCCTATACTCAAGGCTGAGCCTTGAGTAATTCTATTGATAAAAAGCAGTTTAATACTTTTGATTATAACAAGTACTATTTATTGTTCCGGAGGATATATTTTTTCTAATTCATTTTTTCCTGCTTCTACTTTTTGTCTTCCTTCATTTAAAGATGTTTCCATTGATGTAAGTTTTGCCTCTGCTCTTGCTATTTTACCTTCTTTTTCTGCAATCTGTTCTGGAGTAAGCGCATCTTTACCTTGTTTTGCTTTAGCCAATGTCAAACGTTCTTTTGCTGCAGTGATCTTTTCCTTGCTTTTCTTAAGCGTTTGATCTCCTTTATCCAGCCTTGCCTGACTTGCTTGTAATTTAGACTTTGCCTCCACGACTCTCGCTTGTCCATACGCTTTTCCTTCTAGACCATCTTTGTTACTTCCATATGCATTTACTTTTGTATCCTTTTTTAAATTTTCTGCTTTTTCACGACTATTATCTATTGCTTTTTCAACTTTCCCTTCACCTTTAGCCAATCCTTTTTCAGCTTTTTCTTGCGCTTTATCTATCTTATCTACTGCCTTAGTTTGCTCTTTGTTAGCCTTTGTTTCTGCTTTTTCAAGACTTCTTTGAGCTTTATCAGTACCCTTATCTTTCTTGTCTTGTGCTTTTACTTGTAAATCACTAGACTTTTCCTTCGCTTCTTTATGCTTTTCTTTCCCCTTTTCTTTAGCTTTTACCACTTTGTCTTTTGCCTCTTGAGGTGGAACCTGTGCCAAAATAGCTTGAGTATTGAAGGTGAAAAATATCACTAATACTGTCCCTAATCTAATAAACTTCATATCTTAACTTTTAAATAATTTTTAATTGTTTTTCACTACAATTAATAGTCTACGATAACTATCAATTAATAAACTGAAGTTTAAATACTATCTAAATCTTCTAATGACTTTTCCAACTCTTCTGCTTTAGCGTCTATTTCTTCTGAAATTTGATCTAATTCTGACTCAACAGCTTCAATTTTTTCTACAGCTACCTTAGTTTCTTCTTCTTCCTTCTTTTTATCTGTACAAGATATGGCTCCTATCAAAAACAGAAAAAACAATAATTTAATTAATGATTTCATATTAAAATTTAATTTGTTGGTTATTTATATAAATATACAAATTTTTATTTGGGATAAGCTTGATTTCTTGTTTGTCAACTTTAATCAATATAGTATCTTTATCGCCTAATTTCAGAATTATCATCCATGAAAATTTCATATAACTGGCTTAAACAATTTTTAAAGCTAGACTGGGACGTCGAAAAGACAGGAGAATTGCTTACCGATCTAGGGCTAGAAGTAGAAGGAATTGAAACCTATCAAAGTGTTAAGGGAGGGCTCGAAGGAGTACTTGTAGGACAAGTGTTAAGCTGTGATCAACACCCTAATGCTGATAAATTAAAAATTACGAAAGTAGATATTGGACAAGGAGAACCAGTTCAGATTGTATGCGGAGCGCCAAATGTTGCTCAGGGACAAAAAGTTCCCGTGGCGACTATTGGCACTAAACTGTATGATAATGATAAAGAATGGATTATTAAAAAAGGAAAGATTCGTGGAGAAGAAAGCCATGGGATGATCTGTGCAGAAGATGAATTAGGTCTTGGTCATAGTCATGATGGCATTATGGTACTGGATAAAAATATTCCTGTAGGTACTGCCGCTGCTACCATTTTTGATATTGAAAATGACCATGTATTTGATATTGGTCTCACTCCCAATCGAGCTGATGCTATGAGTCATTGGGGTACCGCCAGAGATTTAAAAGCAGGTTTATTACAACAAGATATTAATCTGGAATTAATTACGCCTTCTGTAAGTAATTTTAAAATAGAAAACAGAACAAATACGATAGAAGTACAAGTAGCAAACTCAGAATTGGCACCAAGATACTGTGGTGTAACTATCTCTGGATTAAAAGTAGCTCCCTCCCCTGCCTGGTTACAACACCGACTAAAAGCTATTGGACTTGCTCCAAAAAATAATATAGTAGATGTTACTAATTATGTTTTACATGAATTAGGACAACCTTTACACGCATTTGACCTAGGACAAGTAGAAGGAAATCAAATTAATGTTACGACTGTAAAATCAGGCACTAAATTCGTTACACTAGACGAGGTAGAACGAGAATTACACGAAGAAGATCTAATGATTTGTGATGCAGAAAAACCTTTATGTATTGCAGGAGTTTTTGGCGGAAAAACTTCTGGTGTTACAGAGAATACGACAGCTATCTTTCTGGAAAGTGCCTACTTTAACCCTGTAAGTATCCGTAAAACAGCAAAACGACACGGATTAAATACCGATGCATCTTTTAGATTCGAAAGAGGTATTGATCCTAATATCACCGAGTATGCATTAAAAAGAGCAGCATTACTGATACAAGAGCTAGCAGGTGGTGTTATCACCAACAATATCATAGATTTATTTCCTAAAAAGATTGAAGATGCTCAGGTATTTTTATCTTTTGACAACGCGGCTAAACTAATAGGTGAAAGACTGCCAGAAGATACCATAAAAAGTATTCTTTCTTCTTTGGAGATCAAAGTAAATAGTATTAATGAAAGTGGCATAGGACTTACTATCCCTGCATATCGTAACGATGTGCAAAGAGAAGCTGATGTTATTGAAGAAATCCTAAGAGTATATGGATACAATAATATTGAATTTACTCAGAAACTCAATGCCTCGATCTCTACTATTGATAAGTTTGCAGATCATACGGTACAGAATACAATTGCCAATCAATTAATAGGCAAGGGTTTTAATGAAATACTGGCTAATTCCCTAACATCGCCGGATTACATTGAATTAACCACTCAATTTACCTCAGCTCATAATGTAGAAATGTTAAACCCTCTTAGTAGCGATTTAGCTGTGATGCGTCAATCTTTATTATTTTCGGGTCTTGAAGCTGTTTCTCATAATATAAATCACAAGCGTACCGATCTTACATTTTTTGAATTTGGAAAAACATATCATAATTATGAAAGCGGAAGAATCGAGGACAAACATTTAAGCCTTATTGTTACAGGAAAAAAATCAACTGAGAATTGGAAAATCGAACAACAAAAAGGAGACTTCTTTTTTGTAAAGAGTATTGTTACTTCTATTTTGGAACGACTAGGTCTAAAAAGCTTTAGAACTTTACCTACTAAAAATGATCTCTTTTCTGAAGGAGTTACTTATAGTCTTGGTAAGTTTAAATTAGTAGAGTTTGGTGTCATAAAAAAATCTATATTAAAACACTTTTCAATTTCTCAGGAAGTTTTACATGCTGATTTTAACTGGGATGTAGTTCTGGAATTTGCAAAGAGAAATAAGGTTAAATTCTCAGATATCCCTAAATTCCCAGAAGCCCGTCGAGATTTTGCTTTGCTACTAGATAATGCTGTCTCTTTTGAAGAAATTCATACTATTGCAAAGCAAACTGAAAAAAAATTACTTAAAAACATTAATCTTTTTGATGTATATCAGGGTAAGAAATTACCTGCTGGCAAAAAATCGTATGCAGTAAGTTTCACTATACAGGATGATCATAAAACGCTTACGGATAAACAAATTGATAAAATTATGAATAAATTACAGCACAATTTTGAAACTAAACTAGGAGCAGAATTAAGGTAATATATAATACCTAAAATAATGAAATTAATGAGGTATTAAATTTGACATGGTTACAGTTAATTTATGATTGGAAGAAAGTCAACATTTTTAAAAACACCGTAAGAGATTAATTTGCTTTTATTACATCACTAATCATAGTTTTCATTCTCTGTGCCTGAGTACCTGTAAAATCCTTTCTTAAATAAGGTCTTACTAAACTCATAATATTACCTTCTTCCGGATAATGAAATAATCCTAATGCGTGACCTATTTCATGTGGCGCAGTCGAAGTAAATAAAAACTCATCAGTAATTAACGCTCGTTGGTTTTTACCAATACCTGCAATTGCAATTGTATTTGACCTTTTAATAATAAAGATTGTTAATCTATCTTTTTTATATGAATTTTCAGTTTCTGATAAAAAAGTCTCTGATTCAACATCTCTATTATCTCTTAAGTCAAATAACTCATCATTTACCATTGTATTAATTTGTCCTAATTCAAAACCGATATCTATTCTATGAAAAAACTTACCATTTAAACTTTTTACAAAATCTTGCTCATCTACATTGTACATAGATTTATTAGGACGGTCAGAAGGTACAACATACGTGATATCAATGATTACTTTCTGTGCTGGATTGTCTACAAATACCATTTCCAAGTCCAAATTAAAATCTTCTTCTTCCTCCGAAACGCAAGAAATTAACGTAAAAAGAACGAAAAGAACTTTAAAAGACATCAATAATTTATTTTTTAATAAATAAGACAACTTAGTAACACCCAAAGGGAAAAATAGATTAAAAGTATGTTTTATTTTATTTAATAGTTCTGATGTAGTAAAGATCACTTTCATGGTATTATTTTTTATAAATTAATTGTTATCCAAATACTACCCTTATTAGCTCGCCAAAGTTTTGTCAGGGTAGCATCTTTTTTATATATTCCTTATTATTAGTATGAACGTTTTTACTGACTATTAAATTACAAGCTTGTAATATGCTAATAATCAGTTTGTTTTTGTTAGTTACAATATAGAGGGGAAACCAAAAATTAAATAACTAAAAATCACCAACAGAGCTACTGCAAAACCGTAATGTTATTTTTTACAAGTACAAAAAATTACACTGAAAATACATAAAACTTTAATAGACAGTCACTTACAACTTAATATAACTTGTTTAGATTTAAAATTGTATTTTTATAAATAAGAATATTCTTACATATTTTTTATAAAAAATCATTATTTAAGCTTAAATGTGTACTTTATCGTGTTTTTTATATATTAAGGCTTTGTTAAAAAAATCCGATTACAGAATTTCATACTAAAAAAATTACATTTTTATAAGCTAAAAACTAATTACAAATTGTTGAAACTAAACAAATGTTAATTATTTTATAATACATTTATATCACCATGAATACTTTTAGAATTTTAGAATTATTAAATCCTTTTATAGGTGATTGTTCTTTTTATTCTAATTTTATAAAGAATTAGAACGCTTTCAACTTTATGACAGATAGATCTACTTCTTTTTTAAATACAGTTTATCATAAATAAACTTCCTTGATCCTAGGGTAAAGAGTTATGAAAGACATGACAATTTTATTACAATAATTAGTAAACGAGACTATTTTATTAAGATTCTATACGCTATACTTGAGGCAACGCCTCATAGAGTTCTATTAATTAAATTATGCGCATTTATTGTGAAGATTATTTTCCTATATAAAAATAAGTATTAATATCGTATTTATATCTGTGATGAAATAATATACTATCTACCTGAATCCTACTAATCTTTGCAAAAAAAACATTAACAAGCTTTTACTAAATTTTAGTACAAGACTGGCTTAGCTATGCAAATAAACCATGCAGAAACAGGATAATTGGAATTTTAGAATCACGACTACATCGTAGGTTATAATTCAAATAGGATTTTTTTGTATTCAATCTTTACCCTTTGTTCTTTTTACAGTTTGAGTATCTAGAACTTCTCCAAAAAGAGCGTCAAGGAACGTTATAGATTATATTGGATTAGAAAGATATTGAAAAAACGAAAGGTTTCCCTTAAATCAAAATCAATAAATTATAATTTTTTAGTAAGCAATGGATGATAATCATTCAGCAGCGGTGAGGTTACAGCGTTTCTAATATCATGTACGATTTGTATAGACTGTCTGGAATCTTTTAATCCATACCCCTCTCCTTTTAGTATAGTTTCATAACTTCTAGTATGTAGTTCTGTAAAACCACCACTAAACTCTATTTCTTCGCCATCTACAGTTATGGACCTATAGGTTCGTTTACCTTCTAGCTTTACTTTCTCTGGAATATTATTATAATCGATTGATAGAAACCATCGTACTCTCGCTTTTTCAAACTCTAGATACCCAGAACCAGTATCATTCGTAAGTTTATGAACCTTATTGGTAGTAATCGCTCCAAATACCCAGGATAACATATCATAAAAATGTACTCCTATATTGGTAGCAATACCACCTGATTTAGCTACATCTCCTTTCCAGGAAGTATGATACCAATTACCTCTGGATGTTAAATATGTCAAATCAACATTATATATTTTGTCTTGAGGACCTTCATCCACTCTCTTCTTTAAAGCTATGATACTTTCATGTAATCGAAGTTGTAAAATTGTATTAACACGACTATTGGATTCTTTTTCTATTTCTATCAATTGATCTACATTCCATGGATTAATCACGATAGGTTTTTCACAAATGGCGTGGGCTCCATTTCTCAAAGCCATTCTAATATGAGAGTCGTGAAGATAATTAGGGGTACAGATACTAACGTAATCAAGAGAAATATTTCTTTTTCTCTTGAGTTTTTCAATATGTCTGTCAAATCGTTCAAATTCTACAAAGAAATCAGCATCTGGGAAATAACTATCCATAATACCTACACTATCAAACTTATCTAGTGCGGCAATCAAATTATTGTCGGTATCCTTTATCGCTTTAAGGTGACGAGGAGCAATGTATCCGCCTACACCAATAATCGCAAAGTTTTTATTCATGTATTTTTAAGATTTAGTCACTGTACTATTTTCTATTTTATATGAATCCTTACTCTCAGGACATCGAGCAATGCCTTTTTCATTAAAATTAAGCCGATGTCCATATTCACTTATCCAACCAATTTGTTTTGCTGGGTTACCGACTACAAGAGCATAAGGCAATATTGATTTCGTTACTACAGAACCAGCTCCTATAAAAGCAAATGCTCCTATATTGTGTCCACAAATAATAGTTGCATTCGCACCAATAGTAGCCCCTTTACCGATATGAGTTGTAGCATATTGTTCTTTTCTATTGATAGCACTCCTCGGATTTATTACGTTAGTAAATACACATGATGGTCCTAAAAATACATCATCATCACAGGTTACACCTGTATAGATAGAAACATTATTTTGAATTTTCACATTATTCCCAATAACTACTCTGGGTGAGATTACTACGTTTTGCCCTATATTGCATCGTTCTCCGATAATGGAATAAGGCATGATGTGCGAAAAATGCCATATTTTGGTTCCATTTCCGATTTTACTACCTTCATCAACACAGGCGGTATTATGTGCAAAATAGTTGTGATCCATCTATCAAATACGTGATTTTTTATAAATCCTGATTATAAAACCTATATTAATCTGAATATAATTACTACCTAATTCATTAGTAATTGCACCCGTAGAAAATTTCGAAGTAACCTGGGTGTTAAGACGAAAAATTTCTGTTACATAATAGTTTACTCCAAACCCAACATTAGCTAAGACTGCCCCCGTTCCGTCATAAAAACTTTTTCCTGCACCCATCGCCATATAACCTTCTATAAAAGATCGATTAACATCCACAAAGAAGTTTGTAAAATAAAATTTTACTGACCCATCAAGTGCTATAAAATCAATGTCATTTTCTAATGACCTCCCATTTACCGTTTTACCTTCTAAAAATCGATTCAAATTAGTAGCTACTTCCAAACCAAAATGATCTGCAAATCTTTTCTCTACTGATATTCTGTAAGGATTACTATAATTATAATTGTCTGAAACATTAAAAAGACCTTTCACTCCTCCTCCAGAATCATTAATCGCATTTAATCCAAATCCCAAAATCCAAGGATTATCAGGATCAGAGAAAGATTGAGATTTTACTAATTGACAAGTAAAAATCATTAGTACATAAATAATATAACGGGTAATCCTCATTGCTCACTTTTTTAAGATAACGTATTTAAAACTCTATCTAGTATAACATTTATTAAACAATTGATAACTTCATCACCCCTAATCATCCATAAAACACAAATACTATATTTGTATTAAATGTCTCATACCTTGATATACCTACAAGAGATAAAAAAACTTATAAAATTAATCAGGGAAAATTAACATTTCTAGCTTTTTACTTACATAAAATTATTCCGTACATTAATCTTAAACAACCATCTGTTTTATTAGGTTTCTTCATTTTAAGGTTTCATATTGTAAAGAAAATTCTTCACAAACTCCTTCTCGTGATTTCAACTTTTTTAAATTTCAAAATAGGTCATCTTATCAGAAATAAAAGTAAGAAACAACAACTTTAATAAAGTAAATGTAGCTGTATTATTTTTATCTTTTAAAATTTTAAACATTAATAAATTAAATAATATGGTATTATTTGACACATACCTGCTTATTTTAAATCATTCTAATTAGAAACAACTTTGGTAACCTCTTGCAATACTAATCCTAATTCCTTAATTTAGTGATGCTAAAGAAAGAAAAATGTTACTACCCAGAACTAATATTGAGAAAAAATTAATTAGCTTAAGGAAGAAAAAATCAGAAACTTTTGATTGGAGGAAACAAATTCAATTAATTTTTGAAGTCGAAGAACAAATAAATGATCAAATAGAACGTACATTAAAACAAGGTGAAGCTTCTGATCAAAACGCTTTTATTTTTGACCATTTAGATACAAATAAAATATATCATATTGATCAAATTAAAAAAATCTGTATTGATTATCGATTACGTTTTTTAGATTCTAGATATTTTAAAGGAAAACTCCCGAAAGAAGCTTATACTAAAATTAAGAATTTAGAAAAAAAGCATGAAACTAAACTGACTGGATTTAAAATAATGGCCCCTTCTAAGTTATTTAAATTAGCTAATGCAGATGACCCCCTATTATTTGCACCGATGGGTAATAATTATTTTTATCTTATTCATAAATGGGGTAATGATTTACATCCACTACGCAGATTCACCATGTGGTTTTTTAAAAGTTTTGAAAATCTTACCCTTCTTACATGTATAATTAGTTTATTAGTAACGTTATTAGTTCCTGATGGACTTTTTAGTAAAGAAAATAATACTGCTACCTTTTTTATGGTATTTCTATTTATGTTCAAATCCATCGCTGCAATTGTACTGTTTTACGGGTTTGCACTCGGTAAAAATTTTAATACTGCGATCTGGAATAGTAAGTTTTTTAATGCTTAACTGCTTTTTAAAATTCAAGTATAAATAATTGAAAGAATATTAGATGTATTCTTCGGTTTTTATTGTAAATCCATTCATAAATTATCATTTAAGTGAATTTATCATAATAAAGACTCTTGTTAGTAAATTCATTCTGCTATAAAAAAAATTGGTATGCTTACATCTATCATCATAACTACAATGTGTAGATTCTGAAAAATAAGCCATTGTTAACGAAGCAAAATAATTGAGAGTATTGTTAAAATTATTTCGTTTACACGAATCAAATAAAAGACAGATTCATTCTCTATAGCCTTATAAGCATACTACTCTTGCGGCCTAAATAATATATTAGTATCCCAATAAACTTATATAATTTTTCATAAGTTCTAGAATCAATTACCTTAACTCAAAAATGTGAAATATCAAAAACAAGAACATTTTGCTATAAGAATCAGAAAACAATACCTCTCTATCCAGATTCTATAGATTATATTCATGGCAAAGTCTTGAATAATTCTCCTAATTAAACAAATAATAAAATCTTATAAATAAAATGTTATAAGAATCTTAAATAAAATACTTACAATTAATTATTAAAAAAATGATTTTTTTCAGAAATAGCTATGTTATTAAGTACTGAGCTCCTATTGTTTTATTGATATTTTAATTGCATTTTTGTAAAAATTTGTTAAATACTATAATCTTAAATCGTACTATGAAAAGAATCTACGCATTAGTCCTATGTTTTATAACGACATTCTATTCTATAAATGCTCAAGAAAAATTATGGCAAGTTGACTTAAAAGAAACACTTTCAACAGTGGGATGGATAAAACAATCCAATGACGGCGTTATCATTGCTTCCGGATCTAAAGGTCTTGTTGGACTCAATAATATGACGGGAGAAACCATCTGGCATAATAAAGAATTAAAGGCTATTAATAAGAATACTTTTTTGACTATTGATGGACTTCCTTTATTTTACGTGGAATATGCACCTGTAGCAGGAAAAACCAGGGGGATTATTATTAATTCAAGTAATGGTGACATCTTATATGATACTAAAGATGACGGGTCTAAGATTAAAAACTTTACAGTAATTGCAGATAAGGGAATCATTCTTTTTGAGCTAATAACTGAGAAGGAACGAAACATCATGTCATTTAGTCTTAAGACCTGGGAGAAGAATTGGGTAGCACCTCTGGGTGAATCAAAAGGACTTATGGAGAAATTTGCAGGTGCTTCTTTTATTAATCACGGACCTTACTTTACTAATGATAATAATATTGTCATCGGATTAAAAGATGAAATTTTTGGAATACATACAGAAACCGGCGAAATACAATGGACGCATAAAGCAGATAAACGAATCAAAGCTTTAGTATATTCTGATATTAATAACAGTCTTTATCTGGGCATTAAAAAATCTAAAGTACTTACTGTTTTAGATCCATCTGATGGTAAGGATATTACGCCAGGAAAATTAAAATTAAAGGGAACCTTAATTGATGTAAGACCTTATAACGGTAATTTAATACTTGTCGAGACCGAAGGTTTTAATATCATTGATCCACAAACTAATGAATTTAAATGGAAAAAAAGTTTCAAAATTGATTTTCTTGACGAAGTTATTCCCAATGAAAAAGGGTATATCGCCATAGGTAAAGATGAAAAAGATGGAACCATTGCTCTTGTGGATAAAGAAGGGCAAAAAATTTGGGATAGTAAGGTTAAAGGATATGCATATTATGTAACACCGACCCCTAAAGGTGTGATCTATATTTCAACAGAAAGATCTAATATATTGGATTTTGAAAAAGGAAAAGACGTTTGGGACAAAGATGTAAAATTCAGATCTATTCCTGCAGTTACCTACGATCAACAAGAAGACAAAGTAGTCTTATTTGAAAATAAAAAAGGATATAAATTTGATCTGAATACAGGAGTTATAGAACTTTTTGCTGAAGATATCCAATTAAAAGAGGTTTCAAAAAAGACACCCTTACTGGCTGAATATGTGGATGGAGCAGGATATTTAATTAATGCTGATCAACACATTTCCTTATTATCACCTGAAGGTTCATTAGTATATACTGAATATTACAATCCCGCTAGCTCTATTGGCGGTCTAATGAGTGTTGCACAACTCGGGTTAAGCATCGCAGGAGTAGATTTAGATATAGCTGGAGCGATGGATAATATTGAAACTCTTTCTGCTTTATCCAGTGGTTCTGGTCTACAGACTTCTCAAGATCAAACTGACGGAACTTCTGAAACAAATATTGCTGCAGGATTGTATGTGGGTACCGCTGATAATATGGCAACCGTTTTTGAAGTTACCAAGACCCGCTATACAAATTCTAAATCCATACGTAGCCATAAATTTATTGTTGCTAAGGTAAAAGGTGGTGATGACGGAACTAAGCATTTCATTTATATGATTAATAAAAAAACCGGAGCAATTGATAAACAAATTGAATTATTAGATAAAACACCAAATTATCTTATAGATGAAATTGATACAATAACTTTTATTAATGAAAAAAATCATATCATATCTGCTCATAAATTTTAAGAAAGTATTTTTATGCCAATAACAAGAAGATAACTAAAAACTCATTCTACTTTTGCATAAAATTTAATTTATTAAATTGTCTAAAGAGGTCAGTATATAATTACTGATCTCTTTATGTATACATAATTATCCTTTATATAATAACTACTTAAGTTTTATAAAATAAATCCCTCAAAGTTCTTTAATTTGATCATTCGGGTAACCCGTTGTTAATGATGTCGTAATCTGGCAAACTACTATCTTTTTTAATTTAAATCCATATGATTAGCAATGAAATGAGGTGAAAATCTCTATTTTTACACAAAAGAAAACTAATCAATATCTATGGAAGATAACAAACCTGCATCGAGAAAAAAATGGGATCTTATGATTGGTATAGCACTTATTATATTTGGTAGTTTTAGACTTTATAACCGATTTCAATTAGGAGAGGATTGGGGTTTTAGATCTATTCTTACCATTGTCTTCATAGGATATGGAGGTTTTTTGATTTACAGATATTTTACAAGCCCTGATAAAAGTCAAGAAGAGTAAAGTAATCCATTAAAATGCTCTGGAAGTAAGTGCATTTTTAATTTTGATATAAGTGATATAAGTTGGATTTTTGGCTTAATTTTAAAAGCGATATAATAGTAACTCTCTAGTTTAATTATTATACTATCAGATAAATTAGAACAATAAGAATAAGTTTTTTACTTCTTTTTATCAGGTATCATACTCATCGCTCTTTCTGTAATTGCAGTAATAGACAGCGATGGATTTACACCTGGATTGGATGATATTGCGGCGCCATCACACACTAACATATTCTCATAACCAAATACCTTATTATCTTTATCAATTACTCCCTCTGAGCTATTTGCTCCCATAATTGCTCCACCGAGAATATGTGCTGTAGAAGGAATTCCTGCTAATGGTTCTAAACCAAAAACGGTTTCTTTTCCCTTTACTAATTGCGCATACCTTCTTGCTAATTTTAAAGATTTTGAGATAAAAGCACTGGGCTTTTTACCCGCTGACATAGATGAATTCATAAATCCAAAAGAATTTATTTTAAACCTAAGCGTACTATCTAGCGTCTGCATAAACAATAAAATAGCCGTACTTTTACTCCAATCTTTTACTGTGTATAATCGAATATAAGCTAAGGGTTGTTTAAACAAACTGACTACCATCATAATTACCCTAATGATCATATTCTTACCGTGTATTAATGGAAGATGTGATAAACGCCAGAATCCAGAACCTTTTGCATAGCGTACTATTTCTAAATGACTATTAGGATCTGTATGAAGTATGGATCCGATAGCAACTCCTTGAGACATATCTTTTGTTCCACTAGTATTAGTGACACTTATAAGGCTTTCATTATTTGTACGTATATCAAAACCTAATTTGTCTGAAAGTTTGGGAAGTGATTTTCTCTTTAATTTTAATAATAGTTTAACCGTGCCTAATACTCCTCCAGAAAAAACAACTCCTTTTGTTCGTACACTCCTCTTTGATTTAAAAAAACCAGTTGCTGATTTGTAAGATACCCTATAACCGTCATCCGTTTTAGCTACATCATAAACTTCATTTTCTGCTATTATTTCTACTCCTAATTTCTGTGCAAAATACAAGTAATTTTTATCTAATGTGTTTTTTGCACCTACCCTACACCCTGTCATGCATCCACCACAAAAATTACATCCGGTTCTTTCTGGTCCCTCTCCATCAAAATAAGGGTCAGAAACCTTTTTTTCCGGAACTCCAAAAAATACTGCTACATCTGTTTCAGAAAAATTATTATCAATTCCCATGAGGGAAGCTAATTCTTGTAAAGCCTTATCTCCTTCAAAAAGTTTTGGGTTTTTCTGTGCTCCTAGCATGCTTAGAGCAGTTTGATAATGAGGAGCTAGTTCTGTTTGCCAATCCATAAGATTCTTCCAACTACCAGAAACAAAAAAATCTCTTTTTGGTATCGGTAACGTATTAGCATATACCAATGAACCTCCACCAACACCAGTACCTGAAAGCACTACCACATGTTTAAAAAAAGATACCTTCATTATACCAAACCATCTTAAAAAAGGAACCCATAACCATTTACGAAGATTCCAATTAGATTTCGGAAAATCTTTTGATTGGTACCATTTTCCTTTTTCAATTACTAACACCTTATACCCTTTTTCAGAAAGCCTTAACGCACTCACAGATCCTCCAAAACCGCTACCCACAATTACATAATCATATTCAGTATCTTTCATGTTTATTAGCGTATAACAGGTATATGGATAGTAATTTACATACTATTTTAAAGATTACTCTAAAAATCGTACTATTTAACCAAAAATAGTTTGATTATATTAAATTAGCAAATATGGGCAGAAAGTCTAATGACAAGAATAGAAAACCAAAGACTATAAAAGTTGAACAATGGACACAAGCTTTGTTACCTAAAATTAGAAAAACGGAACTCAAAAATATCACTATGGATGAGCTCGCTATACTAATGAATAAGAGTAAATCTACAATTTATGAGTACTTTGCTACAAAGGAAGAAATTTTTGAATATATAACCCAGATAAGAATAGATCGACTTAAAGCGTATAAAAAGGAGATGTATGGTAAAACCCTGCCACCTCATAATCATGAAGCATTATCTCTGATTCTTACCGAAGGCGTAAAAGATATTTCGCCATTCTATCTCAAACAACTACAATTATATTATCCTTCTGCCTGGGATATCGTAAAAGCATTTTTGCATGATTTACTGAATGATCTAAGAAATTTCTATGCTTCTGGTATTCATAAAGGTATCTTCAAAAAAACATCACCTGAGCTTCTAACGAAACTCGATGAATATTTTATAATGCAACTAATTACAGATCATCATTTTTTTAACAGTAATCAAAAAACTCTGGCCTCTATAATCAAAGATTATATTGCATTAAGATTTGAAGGTTTATATAAATAATCCTGTGACAAAAAAAAGCTGTCTGAAAAATCAGACAGCTTTACAAAACTTTAATACATAGTAATTCTAAAAAACTACCAGATCATTAGATTATTTAATTATGATTTTCTGCGTTTCTGTTTGCGCATCAAACTCTAGATTTACAAGATACATTCCTTTTCTAAGTGAACCTAAATTAATGCTTTGTTGAGAATTGCTGGCAACATCCATTTTAGTTTCAAAAACTTGTGCTCCATTAAGTGCATATACACTGATAGAAGCATTATTGATCGCTGCACCAGAACTTATATTAATTGTACCATCAGATATCGTTGGATAAATCGAGATTCCAGCTACCTCCAATTCATTATCTTCTATAGATAATGTAGGTGATTCTAGATTAACAGAACGAAGTGCCCACCCAAAAGAATTAAAAACTGGATCAGAAACTAGTCTAAAACGAACCGCTACTACATCCCCTTCATTAAAAAACTCTAATAAATCAATAGTTTGTTCTTTAAACAAATCATCATTGATTGATGGTGCAGGATCAGAATTAAATAGATCAGTCCATTCCGTAAAACGCTCTGCATCATAGGTATCTAGACGAGTCCAGTTCGCCAAGTCTGTAGATGCTTCTACTGCAACAAAATCATAAAACGAACCAGGTGTAGCATCGAATTCTGTAATTGCTACATCCTCATACGTAAAGACTCTAGAAGAAGATGTTATAGTAATAGGCTGCTTTAGTACTGTTCTGTACTCCGTATTATCTAGATATGGGTGATCAGCATTATTCAAAACAGCTTGCCCTACTGTTGCACCAATATCATCAATAAGAAACTCATCACCAAATGTATACACATCTGCTGGTTCAAAAACATCTATAGAAAGGGTAGCTTCAGGTTCATTAAAATCTATAATATCAATAGTAGCTGATGTTACAATAGATTCTTGACCATCAGTAGTTATTAGTTGGAAACCAACTACGTGTTCACCTTCTGGTAAATTCTCAAACACATAAGAAAACTCAGTAGCGGTTGCCACATTATCTGTAATTTGATCAACTTCAGTTTCGTCTAGAAACACATTAATAGTCTCTATATTATCATCGCTATCCTGGACATATGTGATTACTGCATTTTGATTATCTATTGCTTCCTGGAAGGCGCTCACGATTGTTGGTGGAGCAAAATAAGCTGGTGGTTCATATCCTGATAATTCTTCTATAGTAGCGGTCCAAACTCCTCTACCATGTGTTGCCATGACGACTTCATCATTAACAATTTTCATTTGCCATACTGATACCGCTGGCATACCAGCTAATAATGCCCAGTTAAGACCTCCATCAAGAGTTTGAAAAACTCCAATATCAGTACCTACCCAAAGTATATTTTCATCATAGGGCATCTCGATCAAACTGTGAATAGACACATCTGGAAATCCTCTATCTTCTCCTGTAGAAAAACCTGATATATCAACCCAGGTTTGCCCAAGATCTTCAGTTTTAAGAACTTTAGCAGCTCCCTGTCCGGAAAATAAAACATATGCTCTATTTTCATCAATTAAAGAAGTTTCTACACCTGAAATAAAGTAATTATGACTTCCAGGATTTGACTCATCAGTAAAGACAGCAGTAGGAGCATAAGATTGACCGTTATCTTGAGAAACCTGCATAACAAAAGAACCAGACTCTGTCATAGCATTTCCTGCCCAAACAATATCAGGATTTGCAGTCGATACAGAAACATCTAATGCACTGGATGTACCTACAGAAAAATTATCAGGAATTGATGTTAATTCCCAGGTTCTACCAAAATCAATGGATCTCCATACTCCACTAACTGAAGGACTAAAAACAACATCCGGATTGTTATTAGCATTTGCTATTTTAGAATAAAAGGGAGAGGTTCCTGATCCTGACTCACCATGGCGTGCATTATAACCAGCACCATTTTCATAACCAACAAAACCATTATATTGAGATCCTCCGATAAATTTATTTGGATCATCATAGTTCCATAATACTTCAAAACCGTCTCCACCTATAATATAGGTGTATGCTGTTTCTTCTGTGGCATTATCACCGGTTAAAGAAATCCAAGTTCCATTATCCTGTGCACCCGCTGTATAATCATCAACACCATTACGTTTATCTGCTCCATAAAATTGAGTACAATTAAGACCTGAAGCAGCCTCTGACCAATCGTTTAGTGTAGTTCCTGGGTCCGTTAGATAATCGGTAGCGTAGATACCTCCGTCATTTGCCAAGATTAATTTAAAAGTATTATCACTTGTCTGCGAAGTTTCTGGTATAAAAGCTAATCCATGTTGATCCACGTGCACATAATCATTTAATTCACCATTATATCCCGCAGCAATTGGAGTAAAGTTATATTCTAATGCGGCTTCTTCACCTGAGATAACGACTTTATGCATTACAACACCTCCTACATAACAAATATTTTCGTCATAAGGATGTGCCATCATTACATTATCATACCATCCCTGACCCGTTATTAAGTTTCCTGTTCCAGGTTCTCCATTATATCCTACTAAGGTAAATGTAGCTCCTGCATCATTAGAAACGTATAAATCTGTATTCACTTCTGTAGTTGCTGCTCCACCAGCAGTATATACACCTGCAAAAATTCTATTCGAATTTGCTGGAGACACATCTATCTCAAAACGCTGATGATCAGCATTATAATCATCTTTATTAAAAACTAAGTTCCAGGTTAGACCTCCATCTGTACTTTTTATGATACCGATACTATCAACTCCTCCGTATAATATAGAAAAATTAGTTGGATCTTGTTTTAAATCTTGTACATTACCTCCTGTATATGTATTTTGCCATGTAAGACCTCCATCTGTAGTTACATATATACCATTCTCACTAGCTACTATCAAATTATTCTCATCAGCTGGATTTATGGCTAGCCTACCAATACCTCCAAAATCTTTGGTATTATTAAGGTATTCCCAGCTACTTCCTGCATTCGTACTTTTAAGAACTCCAATTCCTCCTATAGCATCAAGATTCCCAAATGGCTCTCCTGTACCTACGTATAAAGTAAGAGGATTATTGGCACTTACAACCACAGTAGATGTAGATAAACTAGGAACCCTAAAATCTGTAAGATTTTCCCAAGTAACACCAGCATCTCTGGTCACCCATATTCCACCACCTACAGTACCCACATACCAGGTATCTTTATCATCTGGCGCTACAGCGATACCACGAATCCTTCCTGGCACATTGACTGGTCCTCTTTCTGTAAACTCAAGAACACTACTACTTCGTTTTTGAGAGCTCGCAGGGTTTTTGATCGCTTTTTGATACTCTGCCATCAAGAAACCATCTTCGTAAGTTGACTTTTCAGCACCAATAGGTTTCATCAAATTAGCCGTATACTCGGCCATAATCTCTATTCCCTTTTTTTTGTTGTGATCTTTCTTAGTTTTTTTCTTTTTTACAACTTCAATGTTTTTAATAGAAGTCGCTTCTTGTTTTACACTATTATCACAGGAGGAGTAAAATACCACCAATGCAATGAATAGTAATTGTTTAAAATAAAAATTGTGTTTCATGAATTAGCCTTTTAATTTAATTATTTGAGTTTGCGTTTGGATTTTTGTTTGTGAAATTTCTTCTGGGTTTTCTGATGTCGGCTTTTGCTCCATACCCACATATGGAATAAGTTTTAACGAAGATTGATCGTTCCATTCTACACCTTCTCCCCTAAAAGAATCTTTTTTAATTATTTCTTTAGTAGCAGTATCGTACACTGTGTACTCAAAATGAGAAGCAGGGTCGCCAACCTTTATAAATCTTTTAAGAACAAGTTCCATTGATTTATCAGCGTTCATCTTTCTTGTAATAGAACTTTTATCTACCATGGGTTGTATTGGATACATTTCTTCTTTTGCTGTACTTACTGTTTCTGCATCTATAGTACTCTTATCTACAGATTTACACTGAATGGATAAAGATATTAAACATATAAAAACAAAAAATACAGTACTTTTTATCTGTAACATTGTATTAAAAATTATTTTAGTTTGGTAAATACTTAGTAGTATGTATACAAACTGGTGACTGTTATAGTAGGTAGGTGTTTTGGGGTAATGATTGATTTAAAAAATCAGGTCGTAAATGTAGCAATTTAATACAATTCAAACGCCATCAAATATATAAAAATGACTATCAAAAAATAGAGTATCAGCAATTTAGCTTTCACAAAAGCGTTAAAAATAAAGTTAAAAATTCATAAAATACTTTATTTTTTTGCGAATAAAAGTGGTGCTTATTTTAAATCATAAAGTTTTTAACCAAAATTGTGTTAAAAAAATAATTTAATCGTAAAACCGTAAATTATAGGTGGTCAACCAATAAAAACACTGCCTAAATTAGATATTTAACGCAAAAAATGAGTTTTATCCCTTTTTGTTACTATACAAAAGAAATAAAACTCAAATAAAAGTGATTTCATTTTATAGCGAAGTATAAATAATAATCTTAAATCACATATTTTTTGTGAGATTTAAAAATAGAATAACATCAGAACAATCATTTAAATACTTTCCAACTTAATCCTATGAAGTTTTGACTGTATACATCTTATCACGAAGTTCTTTAATCTTAGCATCGCTCATATACTCATCAAAAGTAGTATAGCGATCTATCACTCCATTAGGAGTTAATTCAATCACTCGGTTAGCAACCGTTTGTGCGAATTCATGATCGTGTGTGGTAAATAATATGGTTCCTTTAAAATTCTTTAGTGAATTATTAAATGCAGTTATCGATTCCAAATCAAGGTGATTAGTGGGTTCATCTAACATCAACACATTTGCTCTGGTCATCATCATTCTGGATAACATACATCTTACTTTTTCTCCTCCGGACAATACATTGGATTTTTTTAATGCTTCCTCACCACTAAAAATCATTTTACCCAGAAATCCTCTGATATAAACTTCCTCGCGTTCTTCTTCCGTTTTGGCCCATTGGCGTAACCAATCAACCAGGCTTAGCTCGTTCTGAAAATACTCACTATTATCAGCAGGTAAATAAGATTGTGTAGTAGTAATCCCCCAAGCAAATGTACCTGCATCTGCCTTTTTCTTCTCATTAAGGATTTGATAAAAAGCCGTAGTCGCTCTGGAATCTTTTGAAAATACAACTACCTTATCTCCTTTAGCTAAATTAATATCCACATTTCTAAACAATAAATCCCCTTCTTCTTCCTGACTTGCTGCTAGTCCTTCTACATTAAGAATTTGATCTCCCGCTTCTCTATCCCTTTCAAAAATAATAGCAGGATATCTACGACTAGACGGTTTAATATCTTCTATATTAAGCTTTTCTATCATTTTCTTACGAGAAGTTGCTTGTTTTGATTTTGCTACATTAGCGCTAAAACGAGCAATAAACTCCTGTAATTCTTTCTTCTTTTCTTCTGATTTTTTATTCTGCTGTGCACGTTGTTTTGCAGCTAACTGAGAAGACTCATACCAAAAAGTATAATTACCGCTATAATGATTAATTTTAGAAAAATCTATATCAGAAATATGAGTACATACAGAATCTAAAAAGTGTCGGTCATGAGATACTACGATTACAGTATTATCAAAATTTGCAAGGAAATTTTCTAGCCATGAGATTGTTTCATAATCCAAATCGTTGGTAGGCTCATCCATAATAAGCACATCTGGTTTACCAAACAAACACTGAGCGATCAGGACACGTACTCGTTGTTTCGTATCTAAATCAGCCATTTTAGTATAATGAAGATCTTCTTTTATTCCTAAGTTAGAAAGCATAGTTGCGGCTTCGCTATCTGCATTCCACCCATTCATTTCTTCAAATTGTACTTGAAGCTCCCCTATCTTTTCAGCATTTTCATCCGTATAATCAGCATATAATGCATCAATTTCTTTTTTAATCCCATACAAAATTTTATTCCCCATCACTACTGTCTCTAGCACTGTATATTCGTCATATGCATAGTGATCCTGTTCTAATACAGACATTCTCTTACCAGCCTCTAAATGAACATGTCCGGAAGTAGGCTCTAAGTTTCCTGCAAGAATTTTCAGGAATGTTGATTTACCAGCACCATTGGCTCCGATAATACCATAACAATTACCTTGTACAAAACTCGTATTAACGTCATCAAATAGAACGCGTTTACCAAATTGAACAGAAAGATTAGAAACTGATAGCATAACTTAAAAATTGTAGTAATTGAAAATTTCGGCAAAAGTAGAAAAATCGATTCAGAACAAGAAACATTATAATACAATTTTAAGACCCCAATTATTGATTAACTTTTAAAATTTATAGGCATCTGTTGAATTAATATGTTGTAAGCATAAAAGCCTATAATTTCTTCCAATTGACAAAACCCATCATAATTAACATGCCCTTAACAATCCTTATAGTACAATCCTTTTATTTTTGAATCGCTGTACGTTAAATAACAGTTTCCCATAATGTATTACTTTAGAATAAAATTTCTTTTTTTTTGTATACTTATTACACTCTTTAACTCTTGTGATGTTACTAAAAAAAATAAAAATAGAGAAGACACATATTTTGGAGGTGAAATTGTAAACCCAAACACCAATTATGTAGTGCTATCTAAAGGAGATAGTTATGGTGATACTATTTATTTAAATAAAGACAATAAATTCTTATACAAAGTCAAGGGTTTTAAAAATGGACTTTATTCCTTCAGGCATAGTCCGGAGACACAGTTGATACTTTTAGAGAAGGGTGATAGCACATTAATTAGACTCAATACTTTAGAGTTTGATGAATCGTTAGTTTTTACAGGAGAAAGTGCCAGGAAAAATAATTTTCTCATTGATGTTTTTTTACAAAATGAAAAAGAACGAGATCTTTTAGAAAAAGGAGGATTTAATATATCTCCTGATCATTTTGTGAGATCACAAGATTCTTTATTCGATAAAAAATTATTTGATTTCAATAACCTAACTAAGAAATACAAGTTAAGCGATTTAACAAAAAAGATATGTCTTGCCAGTATTAGTTATGATTTTTATGCTCGACGAGAAATGTACGCATACAGATACCAGAATTTTAGAATGTACAAAAAGGAGTTAAACAAAGAGCTACCTACATCTTTTTTTAACTACAGAAATAGTATTAATTTTAATGATGATGACTTAAAAAGATTGTACTCTTATAATAGATTTCTTAATCATTATTTTATCAATACATCATTCACCAATTACAGTAAGAAAGGTTTAAACACTAAAGATCTTATAGGTAATACAATTTTTAAACTTAACCTTATAGACAGCACCATACATCATTCATACATCAAAAATAATTTACTAAGAGGTGTTACTACAAATTTTATATTAGATCATAGAAACGATTATTTATCTCAAAAAATACTAGATCATTATTTATCAATAAGCTCTCATGAAAAATTTCAGCAGGAATTGATCAAACTAGCAAAAGCAACATCCAGATTAAAACCCAAAAATATAATCCCGGATCAGGAACTTATAGCTTCTGATGGAGAAAACCTATACTTATCTACTCTTTTTGAAAAACCTTTTACAGCGTTATATTTTTGGTCTACAGAGAGAAAAGATCATTATGTAAAAGCGCATAAAAAAGCCTCTTATTTAAGTAAACGGTATCCAGAAATTGAATTTATTGCAATCAACACAGATGATAATCAATCCGAAAACTGGATAAAGACCATCAAAAGAAATAAGTATAACCTTAATCGGGAATATGAATTTAAATTTCCTAAATGCTCATCAGAAGAATTAGTATTACAATACAGAAATAAAGTTATATTGATAAATAAAGATGGCGAAATAATAACACCAAACGCTGATCTTTTCTCTCCGGCTTTTGAAAGACAACTTAGAATTTACAATCAGATGATTGAGAAGAAAAACTAAGCTAAAGTTAAAAGTTACAACAGTAAAGTATAAAAAAGAATCAATTAAGAAGAGTACAAAAATGCCTAACCTTTAGCTAGATTCTTATACTCTCCCCGATTACACTTTTAATTACCTTTTTTATAATCAGCCAAAAACTTTGCTAATCCTATATCTGTCAATGGGTGCTTTAATAAGCCCTCAATTGAAGAAAGAGGCCCGGTCATAACATCAGCTCCAATTTTTGCACAATCAATCACGTGCATTGTGTGCCGTACAGATGCTGCTAGAATTTCTGTTTCAAAACCATAGTTATCATAAACCAATCTGATTTCTGCAATTAGATTAAGCCCATTTGTTGATATATCATCTAACCTACCAATAAATGGAGATACATACGTAGCTCCGGCTTTTGCCGCTAACAAAGCTTGCCCTACTGAGAAAACCAACGTACAATTCGTTTTAATCCCTTGATCGCTAAAATACTTTATTGCTTTCACACCCTCTTTAATCATTGGTACTTTTACAATAATTTGGTCATGAAGTTTTGCCAACTCTTCACCCTCTTTTACCATTCCTTCAAAATCCGTAGCAATTACTTCTGCACTTACATCACCTGTTACAATATCGCATATTTTTTTGTAATGCTCGATAATATTATCTTTTCCCGTGATACCTTCTTTAGCCATTAATGATGGATTAGTAGTTACTCCATCCAGTACCCCTAAGTCCTGCGCTTCCTTAATCTGATCAAGGTTAGCAGTATCAATAAAAAATTTCATATGGTTGTGTTTAGATTTATTATTCTTTTTTTGAGATTGCAAATATAAAGAATATAGGTTTGGCGAATACGCCTTACTTACTAAATTAGCAATATGAATTATTTGCAATCACTCCACATCAACAAAATCTAATAAAATCAGAATGAATTACCTCGACCCAAAAGTATGTGGAATAAAAACAAGATCGAATTATTACAAGAATCAGAAAATAAAATTCTTTTATCCTGATGCTATACACTACACTCCAGATAAAGCTTTAATGATTTTTAGTAAATAGAAATATAATAATACAACAACAAGCTCAGAACCAAAAGGTTTAAATAAATATGTAAATTATCTTGTAACGTTTTACTTATACAGGACACATATTTATATAAATACTAATCAACCTAGTGCAAAAGCACTAAAATAAAAACACTGAATTATGAGGAAATCAATTACAATTTTCATTTTACCACTTTTAATTATAGCTTGCAGCGCCTTGACAGGAGAAGAAATTGCCAGACTTTCTATCAACAAATTAAGCTCAGAAAATAACTTAATTATCAAAGAAGCAACTCTAGACCTTAAAAAAGGCGATGAAATTGCAATTTGGTCTGATATGGACTATTCTTATGAAGGAGACTCTTCCTTATTATTTAAAATTGAGATTTTAAAAGATGGTGTATCTCTAGAATCCTTTGTAATTGATCCAACCGATAAGAATATTACGATTAATGAGGTTACAACCTCAGTTTTTAACAAAACAAACTCAAGCTTTTCAGGCAAAAATTCTGAAATTGAAATTGAAGAAGATGGAACCTATACTTTTAAAGGATTTCTCTTTACTGAATACAACTCCAATTTAGAAATTAATAAAGCCGAAATTGTTTTAAAAAGGTAAAAAAACTCTGCTATAATGTTTATTTAAGAAAATAGTAACTATATCTGTAATAATCATACTAACTGTGCTTGTAACAATCTCCGCAATTAGTTTTGAATATCTAAGCTACTATTCAAGAATAATTCTCGGCATACTTACAATGTGGCAGGCTTCATAACAGATAGTCAAAACCTATCAATTCATAAAGCTGATAGTACTTAGAATTATATAGTAATTATTTGAAAAACAGATAGCGTAAAACGAAGTTATCTGTTTGTCAGTTCAAAAACCAGACCTAATACATTAATGCATCAGGACTATAATTTATAGTGATTCATTAGTAGTTTTTCATAGACAGTATCTGGCAAAACTCGCTTCAAAACTATTGAAAATTTTTGCATAAATTCTCCCACCTTGTAATGAACTTTAGGCTTTTTCTTGTGTATAATTTTATAAATAACTTTAGCCATCTCTTCTGGATCTTTACCAGCATCCACATGGGCATCCATTAAAGCAAGTGTATTTCCGTAAGAAGTTTCATAAGGAGAGTTTTCGATTATAGGGGCGTGATACCTACCTGCTGCAATATTCGTTGCAAAATCACCTGGAGCTACATTTGTCATTTCAATATTAAATGCTTTTAACTCCATCCTCCAAGCTTCTGTAGTTAACTCTAATGCAGCCTTAGACGCGCTATAAATACCACGGTATGGTAACCCCATGTATCCTGCAATAGATGTTATATTAATAATCAGCCCATTACCCTGACTCCTCATTAAAGGAAGTACTGCTTTAGTAACATTGATAGGACCAAAATAATTTGTAGTAAAGTTTCCTATGATTTCTTCTTCAGGAATTTCTTCAATAGGTCCCGTAATACCAGCACCAGCATTGTTAATGAGAACATCTAATTTCCCATGTTTTTTTTCTATACAAGCCACAGCTGATTGAATACTACTTTTATCAGCAACATCTAATTGCAATAATGTAAAATCTTTAAAATCTACAAATCGAGAAGGGTTTCTGCTCGTACCATATACAATAAAACCTCGTTTTGAAAGAAATAACCCTATAGATTTTCCGATTCCGGAAGAACCCCCGGTGATTAAAACCACCTTAGAATTTTGATTTGCATCCATATCATTCTATATAAAAATGTATTGCAGAAGATAAGCACTACATTTTGATTAATTAGTAAGTCAAATTTATATAATTTGCTTTTATTTCAATTGCAATTCACAATTCTCTTTTACGCCATCTATATCCGTCCTACCATTGCTTTAAAATTGTCAACATCATTATTTTAATTAAAAAATTGCCGACATATTTTCTGCATACTTTATACTTTGCTAACTTAATAATAGTGTCAAATAAAACCTTAATCTTTGGGTTTCACTTGTTAAATTTATCTATAATTTATCTATATACACCGATTTTTTTAAACCCGGATTTAGTAATTCAACAGAATTTGATGTTTTCTGATAATTCTTAAAATAAAATAAATTCTCTAAAAAGAATTTTTGTTGATTCTTAATCTTTTTCTTGCTCTGATTCAAATTTCCATTTCAATTATTAATAACCCTACGAATCCTAAACTTTTAACATATATCTTTTAGTCAGAAAGTATGAAACTATTTATTAATAGGTTCACCTCCTAAAATATCTCTACCTATTTTTCCTGGTAATATTCTATATACAGGAATAGTAATATCATGTTTACCACACAGTCTTTTAATATTAGCATCTATTTGATCTTGTGAATACCTGGAAGAAAAGTGACCTAGAATCAAAACTTCTATATTAATTTTAGAAACCATCATCATTACTTCTTCTAATGTGCTATGCTTATTTCCGTGAGGATTAATTTCTCTTTGATTTTCATCTTCTAAAAAGGTGGCCTCATGAATGAGTATTTTAGTATTATTCCAGCGATTGTAATCTTCTACTGGTGTATCTCCAGAATACCCTAATAATGTAGTTTTCTGCTCAAAAGTAATTTCTTCTCTACCTACTTTTTCTATCAAATCTTTTATCTCTTTACCAGATAATTGTGTATAATCAGGTTTCAATTTTCTTTTTACCTGAACCACCTTATAGCTCAAACTCTTAGAAATACCAGCTTTGGCTTCCACGTGAGTATTTCTAATAGGCTCTATCCGCATATCATCTCTTATGGATATACCAGAGGTTTCTGTAATTGGGTTCCATATTGCACCGCTTACATGAGGATCAAATAAAGTAGCGAATTTTTCTATTGCAGGAAATGAACCGCAATCTTTTGGATAATAAATAATTGGAAATCCTGGTCTTGCATTGAGTTGGTTTAATTGAAACAACCCCATCAGATGATCCCTGTCAGCGTGTGACACTAATACATGTTTAATCTTTCTGCTTTTTTGTAGAATCCCGCTAGTTACTCCTTCACCTGCATCTAGTAACAAACCTAATTCTTCTACAAAATACCAGGTAGAAAATAGTGCTGTAGAATACCCCGTAATCGTTAATCGCATGACAAAAAAGAAAATGTTTTGAGGAAAATATAAGACACAAAAAAAGGCAAGCTACCTACATCACACTGCTACAACCATCTACCTTTGCTGCGTTCCCGCCCTGGAGGATTCAACAGGAGCTAGTTGTGTAGGACTTGCCGGGTGCAAATATACGATCTTTAATAGATAATACAATGATTTTTTAAACCCAATTAAAATAAATATCTTGCTTAAAATTTTATCGATATCATGAAAAAACGCAACCTATTCATCATCATAACCTTATGTTCCTTTATGTATTCTTGCGGAAGCAATTCTGATACAAAAAAAAATCACTTTTCGATAAAAACGAACAATGATCAAACCAAATTTAAGCTTACTGAAACAGTAAAAGCTACCATTCATAACCCAAAAAAACATACGATTGATTCTGTAGCATACTTTCTAAATGACAAGAGATCCATCACATCCACTGATTTCTCATATGAAGAAAAACTAGATTCAGAAAAATTAGGAAGCCAAATATTAAAAGCTATTATTTATTATGATGGTACTCAAGCAGAAGTGTCTAAAAAGCTAACTTTTCTTAATAATCAATCACCAAAACTATATAAATATAAAATAATTGCAACACATCCTCACGACCAGAAAGCATTTACCCAAGGACTGGAATTCATCGGTGATACACTTTATGAAAGTACCGGATCTGGTAAAGGAGGGATCTCTTCATTAAGAAAAACTGATTATACTACGGGAGAAGTTCTGATTAAAAAAGAAATTGGTAAAGAACATTTTGGTGAAGGAATTACAATTCTGGATGATAAAATATTACAATTAACCTGGCAATCTAAAGAAGGATTTGTCTACGACCTTAAAACTCTAGAAAAGACAGGTAGCTTTGCCTACAATAAAAGTAAAGAAGGTTGGGGATTATGTAATGATGGAGTGCATATATATAAAAGTGATGGTACCGAAAAAATCTGGATTCTTGACCAAAAAACATATGCAGAAAAAGATTATATTGAAATTACTACAAATAAAAAAGTAAAATCAAAATTTAACGAATTAGAATGGATTGATGGTAAAATCTACGCTAATACATGGCAAAAAGATGGCATTGCAATTATTAATCCTAAAAACGGAGCACTGGAAGCAGTCATCGATTTATCTGGATTAAGACAAAAAGTGACACAGCATGAGAATCTGGATGTACTTAATGGTATCGCTTATAAAAAAAATACAAAACAACTTTTTGTAACAGGCAAAAACTGGGATACACTTTTTGAAATCGAAATTTTAAAATAACAATCATCTATCCCGACGCATCAAAGAAGTAACACTTAAGATCCAGCTAACAAAGTAGCACTTGTACTAGGCACTATAAGACATTTATAACAAAAATTAAGATCAACAATGTATTGAATGTTTTACTAAGTACCTATCAAGCAGTTTTATTTTAGAATAAGAATCTATTATTGTTTTACCAAAATTCAATAATGTAAGCAACCTAAGAAGGTTATAATTAATATTAATCACTGTTTTAACAAGGATGTTATTAAATAAGTAAAACCCTACAATAAGCTAACGGGATATTATAAAAGAAAGATTTTAAACCGTACCTTTGCAGCTTATTTGATTTATATGAACAAATTTGAAGCGTTGGGCTTAGGTGAAGCCATCGTAAAGGCGGTGAATGAAATGGGGTTCGAAGCTCCTAGTGAGGTACAAGAAAAAGCAATTCCTATATTGCTAAATGAAGACACAGATATTGTTGCACTGGCACAAACCGGAACGGGAAAGACAGCTGCGTTTGGTTTTCCATTAATAGAAAAAATTGATAGCAATAGTAGAGTGACGCAAGGGTTGATACTCTCTCCTACTCGTGAGCTTTGCTTACAGATTACTAATGAGATTAAAAATTACTCTAAATTTATTCCATCATTGCGTACTGTAGCTGTGTATGGTGGAGCAAGTATCCACGATCAAGCTAAAGAAATTAAACGAGGGGCGCAAGTTATTGTTGCTACTCCAGGACGTATGCAGGATATGATCAACAGAAAAATGGTTGATATTTCTAATATAGATTATTGTATCCTGGATGAAGCTGATGAAATGCTTAATATGGGGTTTTATGAAGATATAAATGCAATATTATCGCATACACCCCAAGAAAAAAATACTTGGTTATTCTCCGCAACAATGCCGAGAGAAGTTTCTACGATAGCTAAACGTTTTATGCATGATCCTGTAGAAATTACTGTAGGACATAAAAATACGGGGTCAGAAAATGTTTCTCACGAATATTATGTGGTAAATTCCAGAGATAGGTATGCTGCATTAAAACGATTATCTGATGCTAATCCAGATATCTTTTCAGTGATATTCTGTCGTACTAAAAGAGATACTCAGAAAGTAGCAGAAAACCTTATTGAAGATGGATATAATGCTGCTGCATTACATGGGGATTTGAGTCAAAACCAAAGAGATTTGGTTATGAAAAGTTTTAGAAACCGACAAATACAGATGCTTGTTGCAACTGATGTAGCTGCTCGTGGAATCGATGTAAATGATATCACCCACGTTATCAACTACCAATTACCTGATGAAATAGAAACGTACACTCATAGAAGTGGTAGAACAGGACGCGCAGGTAAAAACGGAGTTTCTATGGTCATTGTTTCTAAAAGTGAAATAAGAAAAATTAGATCTGTAGAAAGAATTATAAAACAAAAATTTGAAGAAAAAGAAATACCTAGCGGTGAAGAAATTTGTCAAGTACAACTATTTCATTTAGCTAATGATATAGCAAAAGCTGAAATAAATCACGAAATCGATGGTTACTTACCTGCCATTAATGAGGTGATGGAAGAATTTACAAAAGAAGAATTAATTAAAAAATTCTTTTCTGTTGAGTTTTCACGTTTTCATAACTATTACAAGAATGCTAAAGATCTCAATGCAGTTTCTGCAGATCGTGGTCGTGATTATAGTAGTAATGGAAGTAGCACACGATACTTTATCAATATTGGAGAAAAAGATGGGTATGATTGGATGACTCTTAAGGACTTTCTTAAAGATACTCTTAATCTGGGTAGAGATGCAGTGAGCCGTGTAGATGTGAAAGATAGTTTCTCTTTTTTTAACACAGAGAGTGAACATCAGGAAAAAATCCTTTCTATTTTTGAAGACTTTAGAATTGAAGGAAGGAAAGTCAATATTGAAATATCCAAGGATTCCGGTCGTAGCCGAGGAGGCAGAGGACGCGGTCGTGATGGTGGAGGTTTTAAAGGAAAACGCAGAAGTGATGGTTTTAAACCGAAAAGAAAAGCTGGTCGTGGCGGTAGTGGAGGCAATAGAGATGATCGTGGAAGCAGTAGTAATGGAAGAAGAGATAGAAGAAAACGTAGCGATCGCAAATAAGTTCTCTTAACACATCAAAAATGATTTAGATTGTTTTATTTTTTGTTACATTTCCATAAATAAATCGTTATTAATAGAGAAACACTATTTTTCTAATAACAAATAGTTGAAATCTTTTTTGAACTAAAGTATGTAAATTAAAAATTTGTTGTGCATATTGTCAGATCATACTATTTTTTAGATCAAAAAAGATTAGAAACTAACGCATTAACCTATGTAATTAATTTAAATGCAAAACATAGCCTAAATGAATAGATTATTATTTTACATAACACTTTTTATTGGTATTGCATCCTATGCACAAGATGTTGATGAAAATACGGAAGAAGAAACAGTATCAGGAAAAATAATAAATGCTGCTAATGATGTAAAGTTAGAAAGTGTTCATATCGTAAACTTGAGTCAAGTAATAGGTACAGTTACAAATAATGAAGGTAATTTTGAAATTAAAGCAAAGGTAAATGATACGTTATATTTTACTTACATTGGGTTTAAACCATTAAAAGTCAGAGTAACTAATGACTGGAAAAAATTTGGAGAAGTAAAAATTAAAATGACAGAAATTGGGATTGCATTAGAAGAAGTTGTAGTTGCCGATGTACGATTAACAGGATATCTAGAAATTGACGCAAAGAATATCCCTATCTATAATAATTACAGGTATAGTATCTCTGGGCTTAATACTGCTTACGAAGGCGGTAGCAGACAACCGGGAGCAGTAGACAAAGTACTGGGCGCCATTTTTAATCCTGCAGATTTTCTCTATAACATGTTTGGGAAACGATCTAATGAGTTAAGGAAGCTCCGTAAAATGAAAAAAGATGATGAAATCAGAAATCTTTTAGAAACCAAATTTGATCGAGCTACACTTATGGCATTATTGCAGGTTGAGCGATTGGATATTGATGAAATCCTTAGAAATTGTAACTATTCTACTGATTTTATAAAGTTTGCTAATGATCTTCAGATTCTTGATGCAATCAGTGAGTGTTATGAACAGTACAAAACTTTAAATCGCAAATAATTTTCCTCAACATATCTGGTATGTTGATAATTAATTATGATGGTATTTAAAGAACTATCTTAATAAAGATAGCTAATAATTAAAACCATCAATAATTACGACAAAAACGTAAAAACACCCATAACCGCTGTTTAATCGTTTTTTTTTACTATTCTCACTTCAGTTCATTCTTCTCGTATCTGGCAATGATTTTCTCATGACTTTTTACCACCTTTTTTGTCCAATTCATTCTTATATGTAATTTTTCTTCTTCTGATAATCCCCATAGAATTGTAGAATTTCGTAATACAGAAGTTACGTGTTGTAGTATAATTGCTGCAGATACAGAAATATTAAGACTTTCTGTAAAACCTACCATAGGAATATGCAATTTAGTATCTGCAGCGGATAGCACGAGATCACTTAACCCCTGTTGCTCTTGTCCGAAAAAAAATGCTGAAGGTTTACTATAATCAAAATTCATGAGGGCAACAGAGTCATCATGTGGAGTAGTAGCTACAATTTGATATCCTTTTTTTCTCAATTCATGAATACAATCCTCTGTAGATTTGTATCTATTTATATCCACCCATTTCTGAGCACCCATAGCTATCTCCCTATCGATTCGTTTTGCGTTTATTTCCTCTATTACATGTACATTCTGAATGCCAAAAACATCACAGCTACGAATAACCGCACTCGTATTATGTAATTGATAAACATCTTCGATCGCTACCGTAAAATGATTCGTTCGTTTTTCTATTAAAGTATGAAATAATTGTAAGCGCCTCGGTGTCAGAAAAGATTCTAAATAGCCAAGTAATTTTGTGTCAATCATAGAATACAAAAATACGAAAGCTTCTATTAGAAAAACAAAATACTAAGGTATCTTCCGATTTGTTATCGCTTATTTTTTTTAGATAACGAATTACTTTGACTCATAGGTACAAGATATCAATAACTAGACCGCTTCCCTACAAGAATCAGGAAACAAGACTCATTTATTGAGATTCTATGTACTACATTTAAGCCAGAACTTCCAGAGTTATACTGATTAAAACTTAACACACCTATTTAAATAGTACCATCATATGAAAAAACAGCATCAACACATCCCCTTTTCTTTTAATGAATCCATCTAAGATACACATAAGAATAAAACTAAAAGCATTATATTCAATTCTCTATAAACACCTCTCTGTTTCATATTTATAAAAGTTTTAAAAAATAGTAACTTCACAAAATAACGAAAACATCAAAGACTAGCCATTGTTAAAAAAAACTTCAAAACTTGTAAAAACCGATCTGAATGGCTAATTTTGAGTTGTATTTTCAAAAAACTTAGGCTTTTCCACCATTAAAATATTCAATCCCATTTTTTAATAGTTGATTTTTATAAAATTAATTGTTATCCAGACCCTGCTCTTGTTAGCTCGCCAAAAGTTTTTACGATTGCAGGGTTTTTAGTTATTGTATTTCAGGATTTACAGTGATCCTATTAAACGTAAAATACCCATCAAGAGATATTCTTATAAAACATCTATATTTCACCTTAATTTTACAAACTCTAATTTTAACAGCTTTATATCAGCTCGAAGAAAGTGCTTTAAAATAAAAGAAACCTCCCTATCGTTACCCGCGATATAGGAGGCTTATACTGATTAATTACAAAAATGTAATAAAAATTGTTATTTGTGTTCTTATTACCATCATCATATAAAATAAAAACTATACATTATTTGAAATTAAATCAGCCCTTATACATATATTTTAAAATTTTTTTTTAAATCATTTAACTACTTATAGCAATATACCAAACTATAAAAAAATCAAATTTAATAGGTTTCAACTACCAAATTACTCATATCCATTAAAAAAACTAAAAGCAGTTTCTTACTAAACGTTTACACTTTATAAATATTATTATCCAGACCCTAGTTTAATATCACTCGCCAAAATTTTATAAAAAAGAGACATATCTACGATCTTAATAATCAAACTAATAACTATCAACAAACATCAAATTTTTACATTATTATAACCTTTACAAAAATAATCTTCACTTGTAAAATTATAAAATCATAGAAAAAATTATTTTTTTAACTATTTCAGTTTGAAAATTTAAGTTTAAAAAAAGTCTAATTCTATATTTCGAAGTTAAGGAAAAATTCCCTAACAATGGATACTTTCTAACCACATAATTATTATGGATTTCCATAACTTAATGGTCGAACCCCATTTTGCTACTATTTAACATGAAAAAGTTAATGTTTATCGCATTTACATTATAATCATCGATCATAAGTTTTAATTTACATCTACTCAAAGGAATAAGCTATAAATATATTATTTTAAACATAATATATATGAATTTATTTTCAATCATAAAAGATTTGACTACTAATAAAAATCGACAATCCAGTTTAAAAAATTGTAGCAATATTTGTTAAAGATATAATTTGACAATAAATAATAATTTATGTACAAAAAAGAAATCCCCCAATAACTACCCCATAGCCATCGAGAGATTTCACGTAAACATAGTGTCCTTAAGTATACAAGTAAGGTGCACTATTATCAATCATATGTTTATGACATAAATCTTATTTACACTTAAAAATTTTAATGATTTTGATAAGCTGTCTATCTTGATAGAATTGTTAGAATACCTTGTATCATTTATCAGCGCCAAATGTAATATAAACATAATTCAATCCCTTACGGTAAACCGTAAGGGATTGAATTAAATAAGTTGTATGGACTTATTATAATAAGCCTAAATCTTTGGTCATAGATATTAAATGAACAGCATTCTTAGCTTTAAAATTAAATTTTAACGCATTGAGTCGCTTTTCTATAGAACTGGTACTGCTAGGTGATATTCTTTGTTTCTTGAAATAAACACCAATCTCTTCCTGGGTAAGACCTTTTGCCAGATGTTTTAATAATAAAACATCATAGTCCTTAAGTTCAAAACTGTTATTTTTATTTATTGAACTTGCTAGTGCGGGAGATAGGTAGGAGTTGTCATTAAACACCTCTCTAACAGATTGAATTAATTCATTTAATCCGTTACGTCCTTTATTTACGAAAGCATTAATTTGATAATCTGCAAAAAAAGATTTGATTTTAGCTGGTCTATCTTCCATAGAATACATAATAATTTTTGTATCTTCTTTTATTTCTTTAACTGCTTTAATAAGTTCAACTCCAGAGGTGAGTTCCCGATCCCTATGACTATCTTTAAAAGAAAGATCAGTGATGAGAAGCTCAAAAGGCTTTCCATCTTTAAATGCTTTTCTAAACTTTAAATAAGCTTCATCACAATATTGTGATTGCTGTATTTCTTTAATTCCTGATCTTTCTTCCAGAATCTGCGCAATTCCGTGACTAATACTTCCTAGATCCTCCGCTAACAAAATTTTCCTAAACATATCTTATACTATTAGTTCAAAAAACGTATTTTGGCTTTAAAGCCTTTTTCTTTTTCTGAATCAAAGATAAATATTCCTCCTATAGCTTTTATACGGTTTTCCACATTATGAAGTCCGTTACTATAAAAAGAAGAGTCTATTGTAACGCCTACCCCATTATCTGAGTAATTGATTTTCAAGTGTTTACTTGTTTTTTTAAAAGTAAGTGCCACTAATTGAGCATGGCTATGTTTTCGCATATTAATCATCAGTTCCTGTAATACTCTATATACGATAATCTTCTTTTCTGATGTTATCGATTGCCAGTTAATATCTTGTAGTCCTCTTATGATTACTCTGGTAGAATCAGATCCATAACTATTTAGCATACTACTAAATTCGGTTGCGTATTCATATCCGGTATTAATGCGATTATATTCTCTGGAGATATCACGAGTCCTAAGATAAATATCCTCTAATTTATCCACTAACGTAACATCCTGATTACTTGCCTGTAATAACATCATTATATTATATACATCATTCCCTAATTCGTCGTGTAACTTTTTAGAAATTCGAATCTCCGTATTATGTACTTCTTTAATTTTTTCTCTCTTATGCTTCTGTCTGAGAAAATCAACAATAAAAATGATAATGAGTATTAAAATTATTCCGAGTGCTATATACAGCACTCTTTCTTGTTGCTTTTTTGCCGTTTCTGCTTTTAAGATTAAATTTTCATTTATAAGTTTATCATTTTCATATTTAGTAACCGCATACACTTCCCGGTTTTTTCGATTCATTTCTCGTAATTCATCGTACGTTTCTTTAAAAAGGATTCCTTCTTCTTTTGTATTTTCTTTGAGATGTAAAATAAAACCGAGTGCTTCTAAAATAGAGGTTAAACTTTGTTGACTTTTTGCATGCTGCAAAGCATTTTCTGCATACATCAATGATTGATTTTTATCCCTATCAAAAAAATACTCAGTGAGATGCATATTACTGGCAATAAGACCTCGGCTATCCCCTATATCCTCCCTTATCCGTAAAGATTCCAGAAATAACTGTAGGGATTTCTCATTTTGTTTATCATTTAACCATTTAATATGTCCTTGATTATCCAGAACTCTGGCATAACGTCTTTTATTATTTTTTATCAGTGGATCTGAGACAAGTCTTGATATTATCGTTAATGCTTCTTGATACTGTTTCTTATCTGCTAGAATATTTGCTTTAGTATTTTCTAAACTTTTGATTCTTTGAGGAACAGAATCTGTAGCCAGATGCAAAGCTATCTCTACATATTTAAGTGCTTCATCATAATCCTTTTGTTCTCTGTATGCAACAGATAGAATATGATACAATCCGAAAATAGGTTTTAAATCTGATGTCCCCTCTAAGAATTTAACACCATCAATCGCAGTAGTTTTACACCCAGAAAAGTCTCCCAAAGTTTCCTGAATACTTGCCATATAAAGCAAATTCTCTCCTGCTTCAATGCTATCTCCTCTTATTCTGGAAATTTTATAAGCTTCATTAAAATATTGGAACGCTTCAGTTAATTCTTTATTTCTTTTAGAGTAAGAGCCTAATTTTTTCAAAGCCTTTTTTATATAAATAGTATCCTTATTGAGCTTAGCAATATTGTATAATTTATAAGAATATACAATCGCACTATCATATTGTCTAATTCGCCCTAAAAGCAGCGTCTTTTGCATCAATCCATTATATTTTAATGAATCCTGACGGTATAAAAAAACTTCATCCAGAAAAAGATTTATATGACCTAGTCTTTCTTCTATGGATAATGATTTATTTTTGCTCAACTCATACATTTTGGATAATCCATCCATTTTTTCCTGAGATAAAACTGAACGGGAAACTGTTTGACTATATGTACTAGTCCGTATCCAAAAGAACATGCATATAAGTGAAAGAATAAAAGGGAAATCTACTCGCCAAAGTTTCATTCCCCAAAATTAATAATTTATACCATTTATCCCCTTAATTTACCATAAAATAAATCAAGAGGATAAAAAAAAATTTATAATATATTTAACTCATTAATTCCCTCCTTCATCTTCTGGCTCATATTCTCCATCTTCTCCGGTTGTTTTGAATTCTTCAAGTTGGATTTCTTCAGTATCTGTTATGTTATCTGTGGTACAGGAAATAAAATTAGCACCCATAAACAGAACGATTAATGTATAATAAATAGTTTTCATAATTTTTTTGTTTTTTTAAAATTGAACATAGGAATGACGTGTCGATTTTCACGAGATATTTCAGTTATCGTGGACTGAATCAGACCTTTTAATTTGTTGGAAAGTAGAAATCGTTTGTCATCAGTTATTGGTACTTTCCGATTGACAATAAATTGGTGACATTGTGGATTTCCGTAAAAAATAGCTCCATACATTCGTTATGTTAGCAAAGTATAACGGGAACTAATTGCTGGGATAAAATTAGGGAGATTACTCACCTTATTACATAGATGATTCCAAAGATTCCTAAGATTCCCTGTAACCCCAAAAGATTCCTATAATTCCAAAACATTATGAAACTAAAAACAAGTCTTACGTATCGAAATGACATTCTTGAAAAGTACCACAGAGAGAAAGGAGGAGAGATGAGTAGCTATTTGCTTGAGCCTACCCGAAAACAAATAAAGGAAGCTTGCATTTGGTTATTGAATCGAAGAAATGAGAAATACGACGATAGTATTTTAAATCGATTTTTTAAATTTAAAGAGGGAGATAATAAATTGTCTGTAATTGAGGAAATGAAATCAGACAAATTTAGACCAATTGTCAATTTTCTAATAGGAGAAACAAAGTCAACTAGTCCTGCTAACCTAGAACTAATAAGCTGGCTTATTGATTTCAATCCCAGACCATTGTGTGTTTACCTAAGATCAGATGAAATTTCTGATGAAAAAAAAACAACCAAAAATAGTATAGGGAAAAAGAATATTTTTGATGAAAACTATTATCCAGTAGAACATATAGTTGAGATTCCCGAAACAAAAGTGATTCATGGAAACAATAAGAGCATTACCATTATTTCACAGATAAACCCCAATCTCAAAATTACTACTATAGTGACTTCCATATAGTGCTAACAATAGTTCTTCTCTTTTAACCCCAAATTTCGATGTAATAACCAACTTGTAATTGTTTTTAGTACACTCCAATTACATCGAAATACTTATATCCAAAATTGACAAAGTACGTCAACCGTATTATAATAAAATACTCAAAAACAAATTGATGATCTGTAATATAAATAGAACGATAAGGATTAAAGTGATTACTATCTTTATACTTCATACACCCCATTAGTATACATCACTGTGTGCTAACTAGATCTCCACGATCTAGGTTAGCGTTTTTATTTATAATATATCTTTCCCTAAAATCCATATTAATTTTAAAGAAACGTAATTATCTTGTTTCTATATTAATGATTCTACATATAGCATAATTTGTAGAAAATTATTTTAATTGCCTTAGCTTATTCCACTACAATAAACTCACTTCTTCTATTTGCTTGATGTTGCGCTTCAGAACATTTAACATTATTACTACAATCATTTATTAACGTTGTTTCTCCATACCCTCGACCTGTAATACGGGCTCTGTCAATCCCTCCTTTTTCTCTAATATATTTCATTGTACTTTGTGCTCTACGCTCGCTGAGTAACATATTATAATCATCACTAGATCTACTATCCGTATGAGATCGGACATCAATCTTTAATTTTGGATATTCTTTCATTACAGCAATGATCTTTTGCAATTCAATTTCTGCATCTGGTCTTATAAATGATTTATTGAGATCAAAATAGATAATTTGCAATCTTAATATCTTTGCTAAATCATCTCCAGGATTGATTTCTTGACTTTCTATCCCTCCTTTTCCTAATTGAATCGGCAATTCATGCGTATATTCGAATACTGTATGGGTAGTTAAAGGGGCTTCCGTAGGGCTATAATCTGTTTTAATAGCTCTTACGATATAAGAATACTCACATTCTACATCAAAGTTGTAACTCCCATCTGCATCTGTAGTAGTCCTTTGTAATTCCTGATTATTACTATCCATTAGTATTACCTCTGTATCAGGTAACACCTCACGAGTATAAGAATCAGTCACTACTCCTTTTACATATTGATTACAACTAGTAATTAATTCTTCTGTTTGCTTAAAACTATATATATCATCATTCCCTTTTCCACCAAATCTATTACTTGAAAAATACCCAATTTTGGTCTGCTCATTTAGGACAAAGGTGAAATCATCTTCAGGGCTATTAACAGGTTTACCTACATTATATGCCAGAGAAAAGCCTGTATCTTCTGGCACAGCTACAAAAACATCAAGCCCCCCTAACCCGATATGACCATCACTAGCAAAATAGAGTCTGCCAGAATCACTTATATATGGAAACGTTTCTCTTCCTTCTGTATTAATTTTATCCCCTAGATTCACCGGATTTCCAAAACTTCCATCCTCATTCACATCAACGACATATAAATCAGATTGCCCTGCACTATCAGGCATATCACTGGCAAAATATAATTTCTTTCCATCCTCTGATAGTGCCGGATGCGCAACAGAATATTCATTACTATTAAAAGGTAATTCTTCAATATCAATCCACTTTTCGCCATCCAATGTTGCACGATATAATTTTAAAAGTACTGTTCCGTTAGTATTAGAACCAAGTTTTTTTTCTGTAAAATTATTTCTTGTAAAATATACCGTTTTTCCATCTTTGCTAAATGAAGTAGAAGATTCATGAAAACGGGTATTAATCTTACCTCTTAATCTTTTAGGACTTTTTAAAATTCCATTTTCCTCTATTAAATCTGATGCATAAAGGTCCAAAAAAGGCATCTCGTTCCATTCGTGGATAGTTTTAGTCATCCCACCATTTATGGGACGCGAAGAGGCAAAAACAATCTTTCCTTGATGATTAAAACTGGGAGCATAATCAGAATACCTAGAATTCATTCCTAATTTCAAAAGTCTGAACTTACCAGATTGCATTTCTATAAAACGAAGATAATCTTTTGTACTCACAAAAAAAGCTGCCCTTTGATCATTATTTGATACATTATTAAATTGCTCCATTATTTTGTCTGCTTCCTTATAGCGTTGAACTCCTTTTAAGCTTTGAGAGTATCTAAAAAGATATTCAGGGTCAATGGTATCAGTATAGTTGTTTACAAGCTGCTCATACCATTTTACGGACTCTTCTAATTCTGCATTAAAATAATATGAGTCTCCTAATTTACTATAAAGATCGGCTGATGAATATCCACTATTTGCTACATCTAAATAAATCTTACGGGCATCAACGAATGCGTATTTATCAAAATTTTCGTTTGCTTTTTCTAAACGTTTTTCTTGTGCTAAAGCCGTAACACATATAAATACGCCTAATGATATATTTAAAAAGTAATTTTTAAAACTCATAATTCATTATTTTTTTAATCCTCAATATAAACGGAACTTCTTTTTTATTTATATACAATCAGCTATACTAAATAATATAAGTTTCTGTCGTATGAGAGAAAGTAACTTTATAATAAAAATTTATGTATCTATAGTTTCAATTCTTAGTCGAAGTGAAATATTTATTAGAAAAATCTAGGAGTAAGCATACGATTGTATTTTCTAAATAACTCAAAACGAAGCATTACCTCATAACTACCATCATTAAATTGAGTATTTCCTAATTCTGTAGTTTCTCTATCATATGCAAACCCCATCATGAGGGAATCAGAAACCTGAAAACCTACCATACCACTAAAAGCGGCACTCCATCGATACGCGGCACCTAGTCGCAAACGATCGTATAATAAGAAGTTAGCAGATACATCTACTTGTAATGGAGCTCCAAAAACTAATTTACTCAAAACTGCTGGTTTAAACTTAACAGAATCGCTAAGATCAAAAACATATCCGGTGATTAGATAATAATTAATACGTTCTTCTGCAATAAAAGTAGATGAGTTATCACTATCTACGGTTGCACTCTCATCAAAATGATTTGTTTCTAAAAGGTTAGGTGCACTTAATCCTAAATAAAATTTATCAGAATGATAATACACACCTACCCCAACATTAGGGCTAAATTTATTATCTATGTTACCGCTTTCAAAAACAACATCACCAGTCTCAAATTGAGATAATTTCTGAAAGTCTACATTTAATAAATGCCCACCTGCTTTTAACCCAAAACTGAGCTTTCCTTGTACTGAAATAGGAATAGTATAAGAAAAATCAATATCAAAATATGTCTCATCCGTAGGACCTATCTCATCATGTATGATAGACAACCCTAATCCCACTTTATTATTATCACCGATAGGTGTATTTAATGTCAGCGTTTGAGTTCTAGGAGCCCCGTCTAATCCTACCCACTGACTTCGATGTAACCCCGTTATACTCATAACACCACGACTGCCTGCATAGCCTGGGTTTATACTGATTGTATTGAACATGTACTGGGTATATTGAGCATCCTGCTGGGCTTGAATATTTTCAATACCAAAACTAAAAACAATGACTAGAAGTAGCTGTACGTATATTTTTTTCATTTGTTCTATTTTAAATGAACCCGCGAATGTATAACCCACGGGTATTTTACTTAGATCTTTTTTATCTATTGATGTATAAGTACCCTGCTCTGTTTTTTAATTCACCACTATCCAGTGTATATTCTAAAACATAGTAATACGTTCCTGTAGGTAACTCATCAGTTTCTTCTATGGTAAGTCTACCATTAGAAATACCCCTGAAAAAGTTATCATCTCTACCATAATTACTTGTACTAAAAACTTTGACACCCCATCGATTATAGATCTCTAAGGTATTTTCAAAATTTTCTATACCGCTGATTGTAAACACGTCATTCATACCATCACCATTTGGTGAGAAACCTGAATAAATCTGAATACCATCCTCTAAGTCAGGATCTATAGGACTATTTGGTTCTAAATAATCAGGAGTACCATCACCATTCGTATCTAAAGCATCATCAGGATTACCATCTCCGTTCTGATCAGGATTCTCGTCTGCAGTTTCTATAGTATCTCCATCATCATCTATATCTAAATAATCGGGAATACTATCACAATTATTATCAATAGCGCAATCTGTATTCTGAGTGTCTCCTGTATTAGGATTTCCGTCTCCATCTGGATCCGGACCTTCAAATATGGTATCTACTCCATCACCATCATCATCTGTATCCAGATAATCAGGGATTCCATCACTATCACTATCCTGATCTATCGGATTATCATTTCCATCATAATCTTCATAAACGGTATCAACGCTATCACCATCATCATCCATATCCAGATAATCAGGGATTCCATCACCATCAGTATCTTGGGTATCTCCTGTATCGGGATTTCCGTCTCCATCCGGATTTGGGTTCTCATCAGAAGTTAAAATAGAATCTCCATCATCATCTACATCCTGAAAATCATCTATTCCGTCACCATCAGTATCTAAAAGGCTATAATTGACAGTTCCTCCATCTGGATCTTCCTGAACGATATCAGGAATTCCATCTAGTCCAAATGGTCCATCTAACATTCCATCATTATCCAAGTCCAGCATCCCATGTCCGGATTCTGCAACATCATTTACTCCATCCCCATCTGCATCCAGATCCTGGCTATCAATAATTCCATCACCATCGGTATCTAACGTAGGATCTCCGTTCTGCTCTTCTACATCGGTAATTCCATCATTATCATCATCTAAATCATCTACATTAGGAATCCCATCGCCATCGGTATCTAATAAACTAACTGTAGGGTCGTCAGGATCACCATCAAGATCAGCGTCATTATCTGTAGGATTATTGGGATCATCAGAGGTTTCTGTAATAGAGACACTTCCTGGAGCGTCTGCATCTACTATAGCTACATTAACTACCTGTCCACTTACAATATCCGATATTGTTACGATATGTTCTGCAATAACAGTGGTACTTTCACCTGGCATTAAATCAGGTATAGGTGTACCACTAATAATAGTTGCATTATCATCGGTCAGAATAAGGTTGGTAAGATTTACATTTCCATCATTTGTAATCTCAATAGTATATGTTATTACATCTCCAATTTCAGAGAATGCAGGCGTATCAGCTGCTTTAGTTACCAGTAGAGATGGGTTCATATTAACCATTACTATAGTAGGATCATCTGGTGTAAGTGTTGATGGATCATCAGACAACAAATCTGTTACAGAATCACCTTGTGGATCTTCACTTGTCACCTGTGCCACATTAGTCACTGTCCCAAGATCCAGATCGGCCTGTGTAATTGTATGTGAAGCGGTTACCGTAGTACTCAATCCTGGTGCTAATGTACCAACCGCTGCTGGAGTAATACTTCCTGCATCCGCATTGTTATCTGTTACTTCTATATTATTTAAAGTGGTATTACCTGTATTAGTTACTATTATTGTATATGTAATTGCTTCTCCTAAAGTATCGTAATTACCATCTACAGGGGCATCTGCCGCTTTTGTAAGTTCTATTGATGACGTTTGATTTATAGGCGTAATTGTATCATCATCCGGAACTGCCGTATCCGGATCATCAGAATCTTCATTAATTACCGTTGTATCCGGAGCTTCTGCTACTACATTCGCAACATTTGTGACGATTCCTAGATCAATATCTAGTTGGGTAATGATATGTGTAGCAGTAACTGTTACAGTCTCATTAGGATCAATACTTGCAATCGTAGATGGGCTTATTGTATCCGCATTTCCATCCATAACGACCACATTACTCAATGTAACATTCCCATTATTGGTTACTTCGATCGTATATGTAATCAATTCTCCTACAGTATCGTAAGACCCATCGGCAGGTACATCATCTCTCTTGGTGACTTGTAATGATGGATTGGATGGTAAAATTGTAACCGTTGGATCGTTAGTTGGATCCATATCGGCATCCGGACCATCATTTGTCTCATCTCCATTATCTGAAACATCAGTAACATCATCATTTCCTGATGGGCTATCACCTGTTACTGTTGCAGAATTAGTAATACTACCAGAATCCAGGTCTAGCTGAGTTATCAAATATACTACCGTTGCGGTACCTGTTTGTCCAGGATTCAATATATCTGGAGTAATTGTTCCGTCTACTGTACTCGTGCGGATATCAGTAAAAGTAATATTATCTATTGTTACATTTCCTGTATTTTCTACATTAAAGGTGTATGTTATTGTATCATTTTCATCAATCACTCCATCTCCTCCATCGTTAAGTACTGCAGTTTTTGTTAGTGTTAATTCTGGTACCGTTGGAATTGTTGTTACTGTTGGGTCATTAGTAGGATCTCCATCTGTATTGCCATTAATATCTGGCGTTTCTGTTGTATCATCACCGGCATCAGAAACATCGGTAAGGGGTGGATTCACTGTACCATCAGGATCCGCTGGTGGAGTTCCTGTACCCGTAGCACTGTTCTCAATACCACCGGCATTAATATCAGCCTGGGTAATTGTATAGGTAGCTCTAAAAGTAGCAATCTCTC